>CAZYBX010000059.1:0-8310 GCA_964645565.1 uncultured Planctomycetia bacterium
GCCGAAGCATCACGAGAGTTTCGAAAACGGCCTTCATGCCGAAGAGCTTTATCTGAGGTCGAAAGACAAGTTCATCAAAATATCCAAAGATTGGTTTGATAAGACGCTGGGCTAGGCCTTTTCGATAAGCAGCTGAATGTTATCGCGCAATTCCTCCGCTATCCGGTGAGAGGTAAAAGAGGGTTTTTCTTTATATATATCGACATATCTGCCGAGGTCGATGGGATAGCCGATGCGCATAAAGACATCGCGGTTGCCGATGGGGCGGGGCCTTTTTTTCTCGAATACTTCGCGCTCCAGCTTTATAACGGTTTCGGCTAAACGCTCTTCGGAAGGATCGAGGTCTATATATTGAGGCTGCCATCCGGCCATTTGAATAGTCTGTTTTAGGTCTCTAATGTCCTTTTGAAGCTGTATATGGGTCTCGGGGCTGAAAAGTTTTTTTTGTTTTAAGCATCCCCGCAGGAAAAAGATCAGTTTTTGAGCGCGGTCAATAAGCTGCGCCTTGGGATCGGATTTAACCTGCTCGTATTTTGACTCTATCTTCGAAAGAACCGCAGACCGGATCTCGTCCACCTGCTCTTTCAGCCTCTCCAGCTCGCCGGAAACCATTTGTATCTGGTCGGACGGCTCCCGCCGGTTCAGGACCTCCGCCATGATATGGGCGAGTTTTTTCTGGAATGTAAAATAATTCACGCGCATGGAGAGGCGGTCTTCTATCCTGCGGATTTTTTTATCCAGGGCCGACTTGATCGTTTTGCGGTAACGGTACTTGATGGCGACAGGCAGAAGATAAGCGGTCCAGCCGGGGCGCTCTTCCCGCGCTTCGGCGATAGCCTGTAAACCCGTATGCACGGCGCCGGTTTTAAAAGGCTGCACCAGATCATTCAGATAATAGATCTCCCCTTCCGGAAAGATCACAAGGGCTTCGCGTTCTTTTTTGACAACGTCGACCGCATAACGCCTTGCCGCGCGGTCGCCGCCCCCTTTTTCGACGGAAAAACTTCCCAAACGCTGAAGCCACCACCCCGCGATGCCGCGGCATTCATCAAACGCTTCGGAATTGATCATATAGGTGAACCGGCGGCGCGAGCGGCGGGAAAGCTCCATGCATACTTTGATGTCCATTTCATCGGCATGATTGGCCGCCAATATTAAGCCGGCGCCGCGGGGGATCGTCTTAAGAAGTTCGAGGTTGTGCGGATCAAGCCGCAGGCGGGCGCGCCAGGCAAGATCAAGGGCATTGCCCATCTGAGCTATCCATATGACCCAACCCCGGTGTTTTGCGGGCCGAAATCTCAGTCCCATAAGCGTACCTATTTTTATATGATTTTAGCATAAAAAATACCGGCAGTAAAGGGTATAAATGCCGTACTCCGCCTGTAAGATAGATTTCGCGCGAAACGTATATAATATGGCTCCAGGCCGAGGACGAGGGGGAATAGGGCGCGGGGTCATTTTTTACTTGCTTTTCATCCCTGTTAAGAGTAGTATATGACCGTATACATGTGTCTGCTTGATCTTCCGTTGCAGGTGAATCAGCGCGATAAAGGCGACGAAAAATTTTATGGTCAGGCCGATGGACTTGACAGGTAATTATTGACTTGTCAAGTGTAACGGGTTGGCCTTTTGTGTCTTATTCGGGTGAAAGATGGACATAAAAAGCAAGCCGGGTTTTTTAAGAAAGTGAGAATCACATGAAAAAGAAAATGATCAGGAGAACAGGACTCCGGAAGACGGTATTGCCGCTGGGGCTTGCGTCCGCAGGGGACAAGACGGCTCTATTGTGCAAAGGGTCTAAAAGGGGAGAGATCACATTATATTTCGCCTCCGGGAAGACAAACGCCGACTTTTCCCGCCGGGAAAACAGGCTTGAGGTCATTTCAAAAACAAAACAGAAGCTGAAGATGGAAAACGCCGAAAACATAAATATCGCCCCTTATGACGAAGGGTACTTTATGACTTTTGTCCGGAAGGACGGCGCCTCGCGCGTCCTCGAGGGAGCGGCTTCGAGAGATTTGAAGCGTTTTACGGTCACGGGGAAAATAGCCGCGGGGCTGAAAAACGGCCTCCTGGCGGCTAATTATAAACATGACGGTAAATACCTTGCCTATTTGAGCGAAAATTCCATCAGTACGGCGGCCTCAAAAGACTTAACGAAATGGAACGTATCGGATATCCTATGCCTCAGGCCAAGGAGCAGCTTTTTTGACCATGCCCCATTGACTGTTTTGGGGGTTTCCCTGACCCCGCACGGGCTCTTGGTCATATACGACGCCTCCTATAGACACGCCGGCAATACGCAGCTTTTACAGGCGGGCGGCGCTTTGTTTTCGGTATCCGATCCGGATGAATTGGTATGGCGCTCCGAGGCGCCTCTCTGGGAAGAGCTTCTTCCGGCGGGAAGCAGCGTGCTGTGCCCCCTGGGGGCGGTCTTCCAGCAGGAGGAAGTTTACCTTTACTACGCTTCGAAAAAAGGCGAAGTTTTTACGGTCCATTTCCCTCAACCGTTCCCTTCCGTCAGGGCCAGGAAAGCTCTCGTCAGCCTTAAGAGATTTTACAAAAACCCCATAATCGTTCCGGACACGACCAACGAATGGGAATCCGAAGCCACTTTTAATCCGGCCGCGCTATACGACGACGGTAAGGTCCATTTGCTTTACAGGGCCGTGGGGAAGGGCGGGATATCCTGTTTTGGCTACGCGTCGTCCGAAGACGGTTTCCATGTCGAAAAAAGTCCTTCCGAGCCGGCCTACATCCCGCGCAAGGATTTTGAGGGGGTCCACACAAAACCCGCCAAGATCACGGACCTCTATAAGTCCGGCTGCGGATGGGGCGGGTGCGAAGACCCGAAACTGACGGCTATGGACGGAAAGGTCTACCTGACGTATGTGGCCTATAACGGCTATTCTCATCCAAGGCTCGCCCTCAGCTCGATAGACCGCGCTGATTTTCGCCGGAAGAAATGGAATTGGGATGAGCCGGTCCTTATCTCCAGGCCGGGAGTCATCGACAAAAGCGGCTGCATTTTGCCGGAGAAGATAAAAGGCAAATATGTCATCTTTCACAGGGTATTCCCGCATATTTTAATCGACTACAGGGACGAGCTCAAATTCGACGACGGCAGGTGGCTGGAGGCGGACCATAAGATCGCCACCAGGCCGGGCATGTGGGACTCGAGGAAAATGAGCGTGGGGGCGACGCCGATAAAGACCGAGGCGGGATGGCTTGTCATCTATCACGCTGTCGATGACAGGGATGACGGCCGTTACAAGATAGGCGCGATGATACTGGCCCTGGAGGATCCCTCGAGGGTCCTGTACAGGACGAGCAATCCCATACTAGAGCCCGAAGCGCATTATGAAAACGAGGGAAAGGCGGGCGTAGTTTATCCTTGCGGCGCGGTGGTGCTGAAGGATGAACTTTTTGTATATTACGGGGGCGGCGACCGCGTGGTCTGTTGCGCGACGGCCCGGCTGGAACAATTCATCAAGGGCGTCAAAAAGGATAAGCGCGTCAGCTACCAGTTAAAAGAAGTCACTTATTCCCGATAAAATCAAGAAAGGCCGCTCTATATACAGAGATGTTTAACGTCAAACGGTCGGTCAGCAATCCGATACTTGTTCCTGTCCAGGAAAACCCGTGGGAGACCTTTGCCACGTTCAACTGGTGTCCGGTTGCCGGCAGAAAAGATCCCAGGACCATTCACTGCGTGTACAGGGCCATGTCCGAGGCCTATTTGATACCGGAGCACGGGCTGCGCCTTTCCTCTATCGGGTACGCTTCGAGCAAAGACGGCGCCAATTACGCGAATAGGGCCCAGCTTATAAAACCCGAGCTCGAATGGGAGCAGTACGGGTGCGAGGATCCGCGCGTCACGGAGCTGAACGGGAAATATTATATCTTTTATACGGCCCTGTCCGTTTTTCCATTCACGGCCGAAGGCATTAAAGTAGCCTGCGCCGTAACAAGGGATTTCAAGACGATCGAGGAAAAACATCTCGTAACGCCCTTCAACGCGAAAGCAATGGCCCTCTTTCCCTCGAAGATCAACGGGAAGATGACGGCCATTCTCACCGTAAATACCGACAACGTCAAGCGCAGCGCTAAAATCGCGCTGGCCCGGTTCGATAAAGAAGAAGACATATGGAATCCGGTCTATTGGGGGAACTGGTACAAAAATCTTGACAAACACACCTTTAGCGTCAGGCGGACAAGCTCGGACCATATAGAGGTCGGCGCGGCCCCGTTAAAGACAAAAGAGGGGTGGCTTCTTATTTACGCCCATATCCAGGACTATACCAGCGCGAATAAAATTTTCGGGATAGAGGCCCTGCTCCTGGATCTCAAAAATCCCTCGGAGATCATAGGAAGGACAAGACATCCCATACTGGTCCCCGAGGAGACCTATGAAAAATACGGACAGGTCCCCGACGTCATATTCCCTTCCGGCGCGCTTATCCGCGGAGATAAACTCTGGATCTTTTACGGCGCGGCGGACACCACCTCGTGCGTAGCCGAAGTTGACCTGGATAATCTGCTCCGCAGCATGCAGGCGTCCGCCAGGCGTAAATATGTCAAAAGATACGCTAAAAACCCGATCATCGCGCCCCTCGCCAGACATCCCTGGGAAAGAAAAGCGGCTTTTAATCCGGCGGCGATAGAGCTGGACGGCAGGATCCATATCATATACAGGGCGATGTCCGAAGACAACACCTCGACCCTGGGTTACGCCTCGAGCAGGAACGGCCTCACGATCGACAGCCGACTCCCCAAGCCAATAAATGTCCCCCGCGACGAATTCGAATCAAAAAAAGTCCCGAACGGCAATTCGGGCTGCGAAGACCCGCGGATTGTCCGGCAGGGAGATATTTTATACATGTGCTACACGGCCTACAACGGCGTCGAACCGCCGCGGGTGGCGCTTACGACGATCCCGGTGGATAAATTTCTTAAAAAAGACTGGAAGTGGTCAAGACCCATCCTCATCACGCCGCCCGGCATCGACGATAAGGATGCCTGCATCTTTCCCGAGAAGATAGATAACCAGTACCTGCTCATTCACCGCATCGGGGGCCAGATATGCGTGGATTACACCAGTTTTATAACCACAGCCAAGGAAGAAGTGACAAAAGGCATAAGGATCATGGGCCCGCGGTACGGGATGTGGGACAGCGCCAAAATCGGCCTGGCCGGACCGCCCGTTAAAACGAAGGCGGGCTGGATATTGTTTTACCACGGGGTGGGGGAGGACCGTTACTATCGTCTGGGCGCGGCGCTTCTCGACCTCAAAAATCCGATAGTCATCCACTCGCGCACTAATGAGGCGATCCTGGAACCGGAAAAAACCTACGAAAAAGAGGGGCAGGTCCCTAATGTCGTGTTCCCGTGCGGCCACGTCCTCCGCGGCAATATGATCTATCATTACTACGGCGGAGCCGATTCGGTGGCCGCGGTCATGACAACGAAACTCTCGGACGTGCTGGCCATGCTGGACCGGCGTTCCCCAAGATAAATACTATGGAGATATTCGATTTTGGCGTCGGTTTTCCGGTCATAGACGAGGGGAATGTCTTTTTTGTCAATTGCCTCAGGGCGGAATGCGGCGCGCGCGGCATGAAATTTATTTTTATCGACTCGAAATCGCTCGATAAACTGGCCGCCCGGATTAAAAACGGCGGTTTTAAACTAAAATTTTACCTCGACATGGCGTCCGAGACATTTGTCCAGGGGAACGCCTACCTCAAGTTCAACTATCTCCTCAAAGAAGCCGGTACCAGAATAGTGGACGATCCCGACGACGTAAAGACGGCGGCGGATAAATCCATCACCCATTTTGATCTGATAAAGGCCGGCATCCCCGTGCCTTTTACGGTGATCATCAAAAGCGGGGAGGCCCCGGGGGAGCTTACTGCCGGGGAAAAGGAGAGATTGGGCCGCTTGATCGTCGTAAAGCCCGCGTTGGGCTACGGCCGGCGCGGCGTGAAGATCACCCCCTATGAGACTATACCCGAGGCTGTAGCCGAAGCGCGCAACGCAGGTATGGGAGATGTCGTTCTCGTGCAGGAATTCATCGAGCCCAAAGAAATAGACGGCAGTCCGGCGTGGTTCCGCCTTTTTAATACGTTCGGGGAGATTACGCCGTGCTGGTGGAATCCCGACGCCCACACCTATCGTAAGGTCACATTATGGGAAGTGCATAAGCATAAGCTGCTTCCGATGATGCAGATAGCGGCCGAAATCGGCCGGATCACGCGCATCGATTGGTTTTCCTGCGAGATAGCGATCAGCAAAAAGAACGGCGAGTTTGTCGCTATCGATTACGTGAACGACCAGTGCTGGGTCAATCCGCAATCTGGATCCGCCGACGGCGTTCCCGACGATGTCATTACGCATATTGCCGGCCGGATCGTAGAAAAGGCGCGGGATTACATAAACCGCTCTTCTTCGCTCAGCTATCAGTCCGTCTGGCTTCCGACGACTCCAAAACCAAGCAGGATAAGGAAATAATATAGAGACGGTCCGCTTAAACAGGGGTCTTTACAAGCCCAACACCCCTTTGCGGCCCGCGTATTCTAAAAATGACGGAAATACTTTCGGTAAGAGAGCTTTATAAGTCATACGGAGAGACTGTCGCGGTCGACGGCATATCTTTCAGCGTGAGGCCGAACGAGATAGTCGGCCTTCTCGGCCCGAACGGCGCCGGAAAGACCACTACCATAACAATTTTGCTGGGCGTCCTTGAGCCGGATTCCGGGAGTATTAATGTAGAAGGCCTGGACATGAGGTCCGACCGTTCCCGCGCCGTCTCGCGCACCAGCTTCACGGCCGTATATACGCCTTTGCCGGGCAATCTGACCGTAAGGGAAAATCTCAGGATATTCGCAAGCCTCTATGGAGTAAATGAGACCGGGAAACGCGTCGATGAGGTCATAAAACAGTTTGATCTCGAGGCGTTCCGGAATAAAAAATGCGGCCTGCTTTCTTCGGGCGAACAGACGCGCGCCGGCCTCGCCAAATCGATGCTCAACATGCCCCGCCTGCTTCTGCTTGACGAACCCACAGCGTCGCTTGACCCCTCGTCCGCCCAGGACATCCGCGCCAAGATACGCGAGTTCGCAGTAAACGGCACGAGCGGCGTCTTATGGACGTCGCACAATATGTATGAGGTCGCGGACGTATGCGACCGCGTGCTGTTTCTATCGCACGGAAAGATCCTTCTGGAAGGAAACCCAAAGACATTGCCGTCCGAACACGGAAAAAAGACGCTCGAAGAGCTCTTTATAAAAGTGGCGCGCGAACCGCTTACGCTGAGGACGTTATGAAGATGTCGTTTGACCGCACTTTAGCCATCGTAATCCGCCAGTTCTACCTTATACGCGGCAGTTTCGCGCGCATATTTCCGCTCTTCGCCTGGGCCGGTATAGATATGGTGCTCTGGGGCTTTCTGACCAGATACCTGAACAGTTTTGTCTCTTCCGGATTTGATTTCGTCCCGGCGCTTCTGGGCGCGGTGCTCTTGTGGGACTTCTTTATCCGTATCATGCAGGGCGTCACGATGGCGTTCTTCGAAGACGTGTGGTCCAATAATTTCATCAATATCTTCGCGACGCCCTTACTGACATCCGAATACGTCCTGGGCCTGGTCCTCTCAAGCGTATTTACGAGCATGATAGGACTCGCGGTGATGCTCTTTATCGTGGTCGTGTTCTTTAAACTGTCTTTTTTGGTCTACGGCCTCATGTGCATACCTTTCATCCTGGTCCTGTTTTTATTCGGTATCTCTATAGGCGTATTCGGAAGCGCCCTGGTGCTTCATTTCGGCCCGGCGTCGGAATGGTTTATCTGGCCGATCCCCGCGCTTATCTCGCCGTTCGCGGGCGTCCTCTACCCGATAGCGACGCTGCCCGGATGGATGCAGTTAGTCGCGCGGCTTTTGCCTCCTTCGTATGTGTTCGAGGGGCTGAGGGCGATCGTTTTAGGCAGGGAATTCTCAGGCGGTACGCTGATATTGGGCGCCTCTCTGGCGATCGTTTACATAGGATTGGCGTATTCCTTCTTTGTGAAGATCTATAAGAACGCCTTGCGGACCGGCCTTCTGGTCCGCTACAGCGCCGAAAGCTTAAATTGACACTATCGGTTAGTTTTGCCTTTTTAAGCTGAAAGTGATACAATGAAAGGCAAGAGGAGGGTTGTGTGAATAGACCTATTTTTTACGGCGTATTTAGAAAATCGTTTGCCTTTTTTTTGTGTTGGATCACGGTCGCTTTGATCGGTTCAGCTATAGCTGAGGACGGCGGTCTTATAACA
>CAZYBX010000060.1:0-8291 GCA_964645565.1 uncultured Planctomycetia bacterium
ACCTTTATAGCTATATCATCCAATATGGCATAGGTACACGGTATCACGACCAGCGTCAACCCGGTCGAGAAGAGCAGCCCCCAGCATATCGCCATCGCCATAGGTATCAGGATGGGGTCTCCCCCTCCTATGGCATAAGCGACCGGCGCCAGTCCCAAAACCGTAGTCACTGTGGTGAGTATTACGGGGCGCAATCTAAGCTGCCCTGCCTGTATTATGGAATGGCGCCTGTCGACGCCCGATTTTCTAAGTTTATTTATGAAATCGACGAGGACTATAGAGTCATTGACCACGACTCCGCTCAAAAACACCATTCCCAAGATCGACATAAAGGATAAAGGCATGCGGTGGACCAGAAAACCGAATATGACTCCTATGAAGCCGAACGGGATAGCCAGCATGATGACCAGCGGCTGGACGATGGAGTTAAAGCTCGAAGCCAATATCATAAAAATAAGCAGGAAAGCCAGGAGGAATGCCGTCAACAGGCTTATAACGGATTTCATCTGTTCCTCGTATTCGCCCCCGTAGGTCACGTTATATCCAAGATATTCGTCTTCGATGTTCTTGAAGTTTTTTAACACCTTCTTGTTGACCTCGTTGGAATTCGTGACGGATTTATCCACATCGGCATACACGCGTATAGACTTCTTTCCGTCGATATGGCGGATGAAGAACATACTGTCTATCTTTTCGAATTCAGCCACATTCTTTAAGGGGATGAGCTTCCCGTACTTGTTCCGCACCCATATCTTCTCGAACACGTCTTTGGAATCCCTGGCCTCTTCTTTAAGCCTGACCAGCACGTCGATCTCCTCTTCGGCTTTTTCCTGCTTGATGGTCGTGGCGATCGTTCCTTTAAAGGCGCTTCGGACGCTCAATCCGATATCGCTGATGCTCAGGCCCGCTTCCGACGCCTTATCGTTGTCGACGACCACCCTTATCTCTTCCTTGCCGTTTTCAAAGTCGTCGTCCACATCCTCAACGCCCTCGATCGAATTTAAAAAATCCTTATATTTCCGAGCTATCTCCCGCAAGACTTCGTATTTCTCGCCTCTTATCTTAAACTCGACTGCCTTGCCCACCGGCGGCCCCGGCTGGACCTCTTCGAATGTGATGTTAACACCCTCGATGTTTTTAGACTTTTCCCTCAGGTCTTTTATTATTTCCCCGGCCTCTCTGTCTCTGTCTTTGGGCGGCGTAAGATATACCGTGATCTGCGCCAGATGACTTCCCAGCCGCATATAAGTCATTATCGACCTGTCCTCTCCCACCATCCCTATTTGCGTTACAAAATTATCCAATTCATTTTTTGCGAGATGAGAGATAAGCTCCTCGGTCGGTTTTATCAGCTTTTCAGTCTCATAGATCGGCGTCCCCGGCCTGGCCTCCAGGCGCACAAAGAATATCTCTATCCCCCGCGAGCTGAAAAGCTCAAAAGGCATAAATACCGCGGCAATAACGATAAGTAATATGAACGCCGATAAAACGCCCAGCATGACTTTATACCTGTTTTGTATGGCTCGTGTTATTATACCCGTATAAGTTTTTAATAGTTTTTTAAACCATGGCGCGGCGCTCTTGGTGATCAGTCTGCCCGAGGCGTCTTTTCCGGGCGTACGGACGAAATCCGCTATATGCGAAGGCAGTATGATAAGCGCCTCAAAGAGGGAGACCGCCAACGCTATGATGACCACCAATGGTATGGATCTGACAAACCTGCCGAGCATTCCGGTCATGAAAAGCAACGGCCCGCATGCGACAATAGTAGTCAGGACGGCGGCGATGACGGGCATAGTGACCTCTGAGGTCCCCAAGACCGCGGCGTCTCTGGGATTATACCCCTGCTCGATATAACGGTAGCAGTTCTCGGATATGATTATGCCGTCGTCGACCAGCATGCCCAGGACGACGATAAGGCCGAACATCGATATAAGATTGACGCTGATATCCATGACCCCTATGATAAATACGGAAAAACAAAACGCTATCGCCAGGCCCAACGCGGTAAAAAGCGCTATGCTTCTGCTCAGAAAGACGAGAAGCGACGCGACGACAAGTATCAACCCGACTATGGCATTCTTCTTGAGGACATTCAGCCGCCTCTTGACATAATAAGAGAGATCGTCGGCCTCAGTGACTATAAGCCCCTTAGGCGCCTCCTTCAGGAATTGATCTATGACCTGCCTTGTCCCTTTCACGACTTTTATGGCATCGTTATGCTCTCTTTTTATTACAATAAGATTGATCGAGCGCTCACCGTAAGTCTTATTGATTATGTCCTCGTCCTCAAAACCGTATTGTACTGCGGCAACGTCCTTAATTCTGATAAGGTTTCCGGTGTCGCCGGAGCGGATTATGACCTCCCCCACCTCTTCCGCCGTTTTGAACTCGCCTGTGGTCCGCACGTGGATCTCGCTGCCTTCGGACGAAAATTTACCCGCGGGCATACTTACATTTCTTCTCTTCAGGGCATCTATTATCTCTTCATAAGATACATATAACTCTGTCATCCTGGCCGGATCCACCTCGATCCAGACTTCTGTGTTTCTCCAGCCCCTGCGCGCGACGCGGGCTACGCCTTTCACATCCCTGAGCCTGTCTTCCAGGGTCTCCGCGTAATACTGCAGTTCCCGTTCATCAAGTCCTCCCAGGCAGTACTCTATGACGGGGTGTTCTTTCAGGTCGACATCATCTACCAGGGGGTCGTCTTTGACTTCCGGAGGAAGGTCTTTCACTCTATCGACGGCTTTTTGAATGTCCTCGACAACGGCTTGCTTATCCATATCAGGGTCTATCTTAAGAAGGATGTACGAGAGGTTCTCTCTCGAATCCGAGATGATCTCCTCTATGCCGCTTACCTCGCGCAGCTCTTTTTCAAGCGGTACGGTCACGTACTTTTCGACGTCCTCGCTTGTCGCGCCCGGATAGACCGTCTGTACCTGAGCGAAGTCGAACTGGACGTTCGGAAATGCCTCTTTTCTGGTAAGAAAAGCCGCTATTATGCCCAGAACGAGCATGAGGAACGACAGGAAATTGACAAAAAGTGAATTTTTAACCGAAAATTGCGCGAGGTTCATCGTTCTGCCAGGCCCCTTTCGTCTATATACGTATTCTGGGCTAAATAGAGCCCCACTAAAGCCTCCTGATATTCAAGGACCGCCGCGCCGCGCGCTATCTCGGAGTTGAGATAATCCTCCTGAAAGCGCACGATCCTGTCGCTGTCAGACCTGCCGTACCTGTACTTCTTTTCCTCTTCTTCCAGTTTCATCTTTTGAAGCTCGGCGATCTCAGAGTACTCCCCGGCCTTCCGGCGGTATGCGTTTACCATTTTAACGCCGTTGTCTATTTCGGATACTATCGTCTTCTCCGTCTTCTTGAGGTTCAGAAGCGCCTTTAGCTTTTCATTCTCCGCCTTGACCAGCGCGCTCTTCCCGGCGCGTCCTTCCAAAGGAACGGAAAAGCTCACCCCCGCGTAATAGTCCGTGTTCGTCTCTTCGGTCAGGTCCTGGACGCTCCCCCAGAAACTCCTTCTTATCCCGTTCATGGCAAAAGAGCCTTCCAGGTCGAGCTGCGGCCACATCTCATTCTTCTTCATCTTTAATGCGATCTCCTTCGCCTTGATATCATTTTTGGCCCGCCCATAATCCCTTCTGTTAAGAAAGGCCGATTTCAGGACATCCGTCAATCTTATATCGTCCGCCTCTAGGGCCACGTCCTCCGACGGCATTATATAAAAGGACGATGCCTCGTCGTTGTTGACGAGCAGTTTTAATATGTTCCGGGCGGCCCTTAAATTGGCTTTTTCGACGATAAGTTCCGATTCGCGCAGTTTTTTGTTGGCCTTTGCCGCGTATAGATCGCTCAGTTCGGCCGAGCCTACCTCCTGCTTATCCGCTGTTATCTTAAAAAAATCCTCGGCCTTTTTGTACATCTCTTCTCTGATCCTCACAAGATATGTCTTGAGCCGCAATTCCCAATACGCCTTCTCTACTCCGGCCAACTCCTTTTCTATCGTATCCAGGGTCTCGCTTCTATAGTTGTCCACATCTATCCTTTTGACCGTCACATCGCCTCTCTCGTTCATGCCGAATATATTTTTAAGAAGGGGCTGGGTAAAGGCGAATTTGATATATGATTCCTCCGCGGGATTTATATCGGCAAACGCGGAGTCTGTGCGCTGCCTTGAATAAATGTAGTCCACCGCAACGTCTGTGCCGAACCGGAACAGCTTTGAAAGGCCCGCGCCGGCTTCATAATCCTCGCTCACAGCGCCCGCTAATGTACTGGTCTGCTGCAACTCGCTATGGGCATAATCGAAATCCATCTCCATCACAGTGTCATATATAGAAAGGGCGTCATCGAGGCCGGCGTCGCTTATCGACCTGTCATACCTGGCGAGCTGGATATCAAAATTGTTCATAACGGCTATCTCCAATACCTCTCTCAGCGTAAGAGGCAGCTCCCGGACTTCGCCTTCCAGATACCCGAATTTAGAGGCGCCGGCATCCTCCGCGGCATGCGCCGGGATACAGGATAGGGCTGCGAATATAAATATCAGGTAATAATGTTTAAGCCTTTTCATCATAATCCCCCGTGAGCACTTCGTATATCTTTTTGACGGTGTTTAAATATACCTCTCTATCCTTCGGATCGAAATGCCTGAATATATCCCGCATCATCTTTTGACGCTCTTTGAATATCATATCGATGGTCTTTTCGCCTTTAGCGGTAAGCTTTATGTTTATTATCCTTCTGTCCCCCGCCTCACGGACCCTTTTCAAAAGCCCGGACCTTACCATTCTGTCCACGGTTCCCGTAGCGGCGCTTGTGGTCACGTTTAAAAATTTTGCTATAGTGGACATCTTGCACCGCGGGATATCCCTCAAAAGGTGAAGGACGGCTATCTGGGACATCGTGATATCGGCCGATTTTTTCATCAGACCGGACTGTCTCGACAAAAAGACGCGCACGAACCTCGGCATCAGCTCCGACATCTCTCTGGTAAACTCCTTCAGAGATTTACCCATATCAATCAACCCCATTAATAGTTAAGGTAGTTAACTATTTACATAATCAATTATACACCAGATCAACTAAATTGTCAAGTGATAAACCCGTAAGAACTTGATGGTTAAAAACCGGTTGAAACGGAAGGGGCGGTCAGCCGATCCTGCCCTCCTCTTTGAGGATCTGCTTCAGGGCCGACGCCACTCTACTGTTATACTTTTCGTGGTGGGACGTCAGCTCGTCAATGGCCTTTGCCGGCGATAGGGCCTTTCTATAAGGACGATCGGCCGTCATGGCGTCATACGAATCGCAGACCGCTATTATCTGCGCCTCGAGCGAGATCTGTTCTTTCTTGAGGCCGCGGGGGTATCCGGAGCCGTCAAGACGCTCGTGGTGGTCCCTGATTGCGTGGAGCATCCTGCTGAAATATTTGCTTGTATTCAGTATCCGGACGCTGAACTCCGGATGAAGCTCTATGATGGTCCTTTCCGAATGATCGAGCGTATCCTCTTTTCTTAAAATACCCTGAGAAATACCCACCTTACCTATATCGTGTAAAACGGCGGCCTGTTTTAGCAGCCTGAGTTCCTCCTCGGGTATCTTTAAAGCCCTTCCTATCTTCTCGGCGTATATACCTACCCGTTCGGAGTGGCCCGCGGTGCAAGGGTCTTTTTCTTCCAGGGCCACTATGAGAGAACGCAAAGTCTCAAAATGCGCCTGTTCAAGGTCTCTCTGCGTGACGCTCAGCTGGTGCAGCAGGTTTTCAAGCTCCTTGTTTCTCTCTTCCAGGTCTATGACCAAAAAGCTGAACTCATCGTCCAGGCGCTGCCTTATCTCCCTCTCCATTATGTCGGGTTCGAACACGGAACTGTCGATCTTCGGATTGAACCTGCATACCTTATTATAACCGAACTCCCTGGCCCTGGCCATCGCAGTCCTTGCGGCCCTCATGATCTCAACGCCGGTCCTCGGAAAACCTGTCTGATTTACTTCGGCCACGCCCATTGCTATGACCGGCCTGAGCGTATCGTCCTTGATGTCAAAATGCGAACCTTCTATCCTTTCTCTCAGACTCCCGGCGATCCCGAGCGCCTCATACAGGCCCACCCTAGGCAAAAGCATGCAGAATTCACCCATGCCGAGATACGCGCCCGATGTGTTCGGCGGTAGTTTCGATTTGATAAGAGCCGCGATGTCTCTCTGGACCATCTGCCCCCTGTGAAAACTCAGCTCTTTTACTATCCTGTCGAGATTAAGTATTTTGATGACCACCAGGGAACATTTGCTGCCGAACGTGAGGGATTTACTCACGGTATGGTCAAGCAGAAACCTGAAGTATCTGTGCGTATAGATCCCTGTCAGCGAATCCGTTATGGCCAGGCGTTTTATCTCGCTTCGCTCATACACCACGTACCCGTATTTATGAAATGTCATGGCCAGATAAAGGACCGGCAGCAGCACGATTACATGAAAAGTCGGCCAGATCGTTCCGTTTAAAAATAATAAAAAAGCCGCCGCCTCGTATAAGCCGATTATAAGGACAAGCAGAAGAAATCCCTTTAGGGGCGCTGTCCTGTTAAAATAGAAGAAAGATAATATGTAGATCAACAGGAGCACCGGAACTGTAAAGAAATGCCCTTCCCTTCTAAGGTGTGATGACTTAATAATAGAATCGAGCGTGTTCGCTATGACCATTCCGCTGGACCTGTAACCGAAAGGTGTCGGGTATAAGTCGTAAAATCCCTTGCCCTCGTGAGTCACGATCACAAGCTTGTCTTTAAATATGCCTTCGGGAGGCGTATCCGAGATCACTTTCCATATCGAGACCTTTTTCAGATCCTGCATATCGCTTCTATAGTTTATCAGTATCCTGCCTTCTTGGTCTGTGGGGACGATGTAATGCCTGTCTAAGGAATCCAATACCAGGCGGTCTCCCGCTTTGCGCACCCTCTCTTCGGAGATCCCCAGATAATGGGCCAGCGTCTTGATCTCGAAAGATATATCTCCGCCTTTTTCGGGTGTCGGCGCAAGCGTAAAAGGCTTAACGCTCCTTACCGCGCCGTCTTCGTCTCTGGAGATGCCGATTATACCGTACCCCGCGCTCGCCTTGACAAAGATAAATATTTCGGACGGCTCCGGGTATATACTTTCCCTCCCGTAAGCCGAAGCCAATATGACGTTGTTGTACTTTCTTATGGTATCCGCTAACTTCGCGTCCGCCTGCGGGTCCTTCGGCGTAGGACTGTGCAAAGCGATATCCAAAGCCACGGTCCTCGGGCCGTAGCTTTCCAGCTTGTTCAGGAAATCGGCAAAGGCGCCCCTGTGCCAGGGCCATCTCCTCCTAAGGTATCTATATGACTCCTCGTCGATAGTGACAAGGACGATATCTTCCGGCACAAGGCTCTCTTTCGCCGTTTTTTCATAATAACTATGCCTCAATGAAAAGAAGTAGTCTCCGAATCTCAGGCTGGTCTTCCTAAGAGCGGGCGTAAAGGATACCAGATAAGCATAAACAGCGGCTATAGATACGGCTATGAAAACGGCGAAGGCATAGCTTTTAAACAATATTCTATGCTTATAGCTTCCCGCTTTTCTCTCTTCTCTTATCTTTTTAAACAGTCTTCTCATGCTATTTAAAGATATATACCTTTCTTATTTTCTGCAGCACGTCCCATGTGCATTTCAGGCCTTTCGGGAATGTCACGAGGTCCCCTTTGTTGATCTCGACCACTTCTTCCGGGGTCCTGACTTTTACTTTTCCTTCGAGTATGTAACAGACTTCATCCGAATCATACTCCCAGTCGAATGTGCTTACGTCGCATCCCCATGGGCTCCAATTCTTGACGCCGATAGCGTCCAGTTTAGCCTTATCCGGCTTTTCTATCTTTATCTTCGCCACGTCACGCCTCCTTTATTCCCCTATTATTTTTACCAGTACCCTTTTTCTCCGCCTTCCGTCGAACTCACCGTAGTATATCTGCTCCCAGGGGCCGAAATCAAGCCGCCCTGCCGTCACGGCTATCGTAACGCCTCTGCCCATTATCTGGCGTTTCAGGTGGGCGTCCGCGTTGTCCTCCATGGTCATATTGTGCCTGTATTGCGAGGTGGGTCCGTGAGGAGCGAGCTTTTCCAGCCAATCGTCAAAATCCTTTATCAGTCCCTCCTCGGCGTCATTTATGTATACGCTGGCGGTTATATGCATGGCGTTGACCAGGCAGAGACCTTCCCTGACGCCGCTCTTCCTCACCAGCCCTTCCACCTCCTGAGTGATGTTTATGTAA
>CAZYBX010000061.1:0-8275 GCA_964645565.1 uncultured Planctomycetia bacterium
CCCTTTCCATCCTGACCCGATATTACAGGGAACATTCCCTTGACAACACGCGTCTTTTTCCCGGGACCAGGGAGACATTGGATTATTTTAAAGATAAAAAGAAGGTGATCATCACGAACAGGAAGCGCGAATTCGCCGTTCAGACATTGAAAGGCCTGGGTATATACGGTGATTTCGAAGAGATCATCGGCGGAGATGATCTGGGCTGCATGAAGCCTTCGTCCTGCCCGCTTGAAGAGGCCATGCATAGATTCAAGACCGACAGAAAAAAGACCATGATGGTAGGGGATATGAATATAGACGTGCTGGCGGGCAAAAAGGCGGGGGTCACCGTTTGTGCCGTGACATACGGGATAGGCAGGAAAGAAGACATAGTGAAAGCGGGTCCGGATTATATGATCGATGACATCACGAAATTAAAGGAGATAGTAAAAAGGTAGAAGCCATGGACAGGAAATGCTTGACCTGTAGCGAATACAACAACTGCAAGGATTCTTTTTCATCATGGGTTTTCTTTATCATAGGTATCATAGCTACGCTGGCGGTCCGGGCCGTGACGGTGTTTATGCATGTGAATCCGGTCTACGCCAAGATCGCCTGGAATATAGGGATCATAGGGTTTTTTCTGTTTTTTGTGTACAGGTTCAGAGTGAGCCAGGCCAGGTCCGAGGTCATAACCGAACGGCATCTTGTCTCTAAAGTCGACAGAGGCGAGACGCTGGAAAGGGAAGACTACAGGGCTCTGGGCGCTATTCTGTGCGGCCTGACATCCAAAAAAGAGAGGATAAATTATATAGTCATATTCAGCCTCTCGGTGGTCGCATTAGGCCTGGCGATATATCTGGATTTTCTCAGGTAAATGCCGTGAAACCAATAGGAGGTATACGATGGCGGTGGAAAAAGTAGGCGAAAAATACGTATGTAATATCTGCGGGAACGAGGTCACGGTCACCAAGGTCGGCGGCGGCGAACTGGTCTGCTGCGGCGAACCCATGGAAAAAACATCAGGGTGATATTGATATCTGCTCGCTCCGACAAAATTTTTAACGCCTCTTAGAAACCGATTTTTTGCTTGCTCGAGGCTAAATTTTGTAGTCGCTCGCAGATATCAATATCACTTCAGGGGTCTTACGGTATGAGAAAGCTGAAGGCGGAGTATAACAGGAAGAAGAGGCATATAAAGAAGAGGCTAAGGGAATTCGGGGCGCTGTGTGATGCCCGCGATGAGGAGCTCTTTTCCGAGCTATGCTTCTGCATACTTACGCCGCAGACAAAGGCCGTCAATTGCGACAGGGTCATAAAGGACTTAAATAAAGAGGCCCTTCTTTTTTCCGGCCGTAAGGACGAGATTAGCAAAAAATTAAAAGGCCTTGTGAGGTTCCATAACAATAAGGCCGCCTATATCGTCGAAGCGAGGGATGCCTTAAGTAAGGATGAAGGCGTAGATATAAAAAGCAGGCTTGACCGAGGAGATATTGCGGGCACGCGGGAATGGTTCGTCAAAAACATAAAGGGGCTCGGGTATAAGGAAGCAAGTCATTTTCTGAGAAATGTGGGGCTCGGCAAGGGCATAGCGATCATAGACAGGCACATATTGAAAAACCTGAAAAAGCACGGCGCCATAAAAGAACTGCCCCGTTCTATAAGCAGAAAGACGTATTTAGAAATAGAAGACAAGATGAGAGAGTTTTCGCAAAAGACGAAGATACCCATTGAAGAGCTCGATCTTTTGTTCTGGTCCGCGCAGACAGGATTTATCTTCAAATGACGAGTGGATTCCCGCTTTCGCGGGAATGACACGACGCAGAAAGGAATAATTCATGGCAAGGACGAGGTCTATCGAGAGGATCGAAGAGAGGATGGAGGATATAGATCCGAACTCCTTAAGGTATCAGATACTCAAGAACGTGAAAAACTTCAAGACTTCCTGGATAGAATTGGGCCAGTCTCTTTACGCTGTCTGGAAGGATAAATTATATAAGGGTTGGGGCTATTCTACGTTGGATGCCTATACCTCGAAGGAGATAGGCCTGAAGAAACAGACTGCGCTTAAGCTTTTAAGGTCATATTATTTCCTTGAAAAGGAAGAACCGCAGTATCTCAGCAAAGAATACGCCGAATCCGCGGACGCGGGCACAATGCCGACATTCGAGGCGGTGGATGTCCTGAGGCTCGCCAAGAACAAAAAACTCAATACGGACGACTATGTAAACCTGAGGGGCAAGGTGCTAAACAGCGGCAGAAGCGCCGTCGAGGTCAGAAGGGACCTGACCGCACTTATTAAAGAGAGGCGGGAGCTCGAGCCCGAAGAGGCAAGAAAGAAAAGGGAGGCGGCTACGGTGAGGAGATTCTTATCGACTCTTAAATCGCTGAAGAGAGACATAGAGATACTTAAGCTGCTTCCGGCGAATATAATCAAAGAGACGAATCAACTCATACAAAAGATCGAATCGGAGATCTAAAAGGAGCGGTATTATGGCGGCTAAAAAGAAACAACCTTCCGGCGAAAAAAATATAACAGGAGCCCTGGCGAAGATCGGCGAAGCCATAACTTCCGACCTGTACCTGGAAGACATACTTAAGCTTATCGTCTCCGTTACGGCCGAGGTGATGGGCTCAAAAATAGTCTCTCTACTTCTTCTGGATAAAGAGAAAAAGGAGCTCGCAGTAAAAGCCACCCAGTCGGTGAGTGAACGCTACAATAAAAAGCCTAACATAAAATTCGGCAGCGGCATAGCCGGCAAAGTAGCCGAGACGAGAAAACCGGTGACGGTCAGCGACGTGCGTAAAGACAGCCGCTACGCGAATAGAGAGGTCGCCGTCAAAGAAAAACTCTGTTCCCTATTGTGCGTCCCCCTGATGCTGAAAGATGAAGTGATAGGCGTCCTGAATTGTTATACGGCGAAGCCGCATCAGTTTACGCAGAACGAGATAAACATCTTGAAATCGATCGCGAACCAGGCCGCAATCGTCATAGATAACTTCAGGCTCATCGTCGAGACAAAAGTAATAAGAGAGGAGCTTGAGTCGAGGAAGATCATCGAAAAGGCTAAGGGCATCCTTATGGAGCAGGACAAGGTGAGCGAAGAAGCCGCCTATCACCGCATGAGAAAATTCAGTATGGACAATCGAAAAAACATGAGAGAGGTGGCCGAGGCGATCGTACTGAACGAAGAGATGAGGAGGGCGCAAGGAGGCAGGTGACAATCGCGCATCAGTTAGAGATAAAAAAGTTTAAAAAAAATAGTTGACATGCCCGCAGGCATGTGATATAGTTTAGGGGAAAGCACAAAGATTGTGCGAAGGCAATGAGGCGTTCAAGACGAACGCCTTTTTTGTTTGCCCGTAAGGGCAAACAAACGGGACATACATACTCTTTGTGTATGTGTGTCCCGCGCGAGGATAACGATGTCCTTTTTGGCGATGTGTAGCCGGGAAGGACTTTTTTATTTGTAAATATGCCGCCCTTTTAGGGACGTGCCACTTAGGGACGTGCCACTTAGGGACAGGTCACTTGAGCGCGCCATTTGCGGATAGTACAATAGAAATGCTTGTTAAGAATGCAATAGTAGGTTTACCGGCCATTTTTTGTTTTTATAGGAAAGGAGCCGAAATAAGATGGAAAATATGATTACCGTAGGAATCGATACTGTCTGGGTCTTGATCGCGGCGTTTCTCGTGTTTTTTATGCAGGCCGGATTCGGTATGGTCGAAGCGGGTTTCATACGCGCCAAAAACACGTGTAATATACTGACAAAAAACTTCCTTGATTTCTGCATGGCATCGCTCGGCTTTTTCATGTTCGGCTACGCGGTGATGTTCGGGCCCGGCAACGGTTTTATGGGCCTTAAAGGATGGTTTCTCGCAGGCGCTGAATCGGGGGCGGGCGTTCCCTTATACGCTTTTTGGCTCTTTCAGGCGGCTTTTTGCGGGGCGGCGGCGACGATCGTCGCGGGGGGTATGGCAGAAAGGATGAAATTTCAGGCCTACCTTATATATTCCTTTATCATATCCGCCCTGATCTATCCGATCGTAGGGCACTGGATATGGGGCGGCGGCTGGCTGGCAAAGCTCGATTTCGCCGACTTCGCCGGATCCACGGTGGTCCACGCCGTCGGAGGTTTCGCCGCGCTGATAGGCACCGTCATCTTGGGGCCGAGGATCGGTAAATATAATAAGGACGGTTCGGCAAATGCCATAGCCGGACATTCGATACCGCTCGCTTCTTTGGGGGTTTTTATCCTGTGGTTCGGGTGGTTCGGGTTTAATCCGGGTTCCACTCTGGCAGTCGGCGACGGAAGCCTGATAGCGCGTATCGCCATCAACACGAATCTGGCAGCCGCTGCGGGCGGTATCTTTGCTATGGCGACCGTATGGAAGCTCTTCGGCAAACCGGACCTATCCATGGCTATGAACGGCGCGCTGGCGGGCCTTGTGGCCATAACGGCTCCCTGCGCTTTTGTCGATCCATGGGCCGCGATAGCCATCGGCGGTATCGGCGGCATAATAGTGGTGTTGGGGGTAGTCTTACTCGATAAATTAAGGATAGACGACCCTGTCGGCGCAGTCGCGGTCCACGGTTTTAACGGTATCTGGGGCACGCTTGCGATCGGCATATTCGGCAAAGCGTCATTGGGCCTGGCCAATAACGGCCTGCTATACGGCGGGGGATTGAAGCAGCTGGGGATACAGGCTCTCGGCGTCACAAGCGTCGTCATCTTCGTCTTGCTGGCTATGGGGACTATCTTCAAAGTTATCGACAGGACCGTGGGATTGAGGGTATCCAGGGAAGAAGAGCTGAAAGGCCTCGATATAGGGGAGCACGGGATGGAATCATATTCCGGCTTTCAGATATTCACGACCGAGTGAGAAAGGAGCGATCGAAGATGAAACTTATAATCGCCATGATACAGCCCCATAAGCTTCCCGACGTGAAAAAAGAGTTATATGAGGCGGAAGTCTATAAGATGACCGTGACGAACGCGCTCGGCTGCGGCCAGCAGATGGGGTATACTGAGACATATAGAGGCGTCAAGCAGGAGGTAAACCTTCTGAAAAAGGTGAGGCTTGATATAGCGGTAAACGATAACTTTGTGGAACCGACCATCAACGCGATAATCAGAGGCGCCAAGACAGGAAAGATAGGTGATGGAAAGATATTTGTCTTGGACCTTCCGGAATGCATAAGGATAAGGACAGGAGAACGAGGCGGAGAAGCGATAGGATAAACAGGGTGTAAACCGAAAGGAGTATGAAAGATGGCTAAAAGCAAGAGCAAAAAAGACGAAATATTAAAGATGGTCAAGGACCAGGATGTCAAGTTCATCAGGTTGTGGTTTACCGATGTCCTCGGGCATGTAAAGAGCTTCGCTATCACGGACACGGAACTGAAGGGCGCCCTTGAAAACGGCATGGGCTTTGACGGATCATCGATCACCGGATATCAGGACATAGAGGAATCGGATATGATAGCGATGCCCGATCCGGACACCTTCCAGGTACTGCCGTGGAGGCCCACCGAGAAAAAAGTCGCGAGGATGATATGTGATATCCTCAATCCGGACAGGACGCCGTATGCGGGAGACCCGCGTTACGTCTTAAAGTTGGCCCTCGAGAGAGCCAAAAAGATGGGTTTCGACCACTTCTATCTGGGGCCG
The DNA here is from genome assembly GCA_964645565.1 of uncultured Planctomycetia bacterium. Lineage (GTDB taxonomy): Bacteria > Omnitrophota > Gorgyraeia > JAHIPI01 > JAHIPI01 > BS750m-G14. The sequence continues at coordinate 5,658 of CAZYBX010000061.1, forward strand.
GAACTCGAGTACTTTTATTTTAAGTCTGACAACGGCACGGAGATACTGGATAAGGGAGGATACTTCGACCTGACGACGCTTGACGTAGCAAGCGACCTGAGGCGGGAGACGGTGCTCGCCCTTGAAAAGATGGGCATAAGGGTAGAGTATTCCCATCACGAGGTGGCTCCGTCGCAGCATGAAGTGGACATGAGATATCAGGACGCCCTGAAGATGGCGGACAGCGTGATCACATACAGAGTCGTCGTGAAAGAGATAGCCAGCAAGTTCGGCGTCTACGCGACATTCATGCCTAAGCCTATATTCGGAGAGAACGGCTCGGGGATGCACACGCATCAATCGCTGTTTAAAGGAAGCAAAAACGCTTTTTTCGACAAGAATTCGAAAGACTTCCTTTCGGATACGGCGCGGAAGTATATCGCCGGCCTTTTGAAGCACGCCAAGGAGATCTGCTCTATATTCGCGCAGACGACAAACTCTTACAAGAGACTGGTGCCGGGATATGAGGCGCCGGTGTACATAGCGTGGAGCCGCAGAAACCGCAGCGCTCTCGTGAGAGTGCCGCTTTACCACCCGGGCCAGGAAAAGGCCACGAGAGCGGAGTTCAGGGCGTGCGATCCGGCATGCAACCCGTATCTCACTTTTGCCGCGATGCTTCACGCCGGCCTCGAGGGGATCGAGAGAGGTTACAAGGCGCCGTATCCCATGGAGCAAAACCTCTATCACCTTTCGGACACTGAGCGCAAGGAACACGGTATCGAAACGCTGCCTGACTCACTCGGCCACGCGATAGCGATCACGGAGGAGAGTAAACTGGTGAAAAAGGTGCTTGGCGACCATATCTTCCCGAGATTCATCGAGCTGAAGAAAAAAGAGTGGAACGACTACAGGATACAGGTCCCGCAGTATGAGCTGGACAAGTATCTTTCGACGACATAATAGGAGCACATAAACAGGGACAGAGACCTATTTTTAAGTGATTACAAAGTGAGAATATTTGTGTGAGTAGCGGTGCACTAACATTAGGCAGCGTAAGACGAAATAGGAGGCTGGAAAATGGAAGATAGATCTTTTGATTCCGGCAGTATCGCCAGGTATTTTCTCGCGCTAAATCGCGGGGAGGTCTACCCTAAGGCGATGGAACAGATAGAGAAGACACTGATAGAGAAATCTCTGGAATTGTCTTCCGGCAACCAGATAATCGCTTCACGCATGCTGGGCATGCACCGCAACACGCTTCGTGCGAAGATAAAGAAGCTGAATATCGACGTGGAGAGGTTCAAATAATGAATAACGGCCGTTTTCCTGAAAAGCAGGGGCTTTATGATCCGCGGTTCGAGCATGACAGCTGCGGCGTAGGGTTCGTCTGCGACATAAAGGGGAGAAAAAGCCGCGATGTCGTTGCGAAAGGCCTCGAGGCCCTGTCCAACCTCAGCCATCGCGGCGCCGTAGGCTCCGATCCCGATACGGGAGACGGAGCCGGTATCCTTATACAGATACCCCATGCCTTCTTATTTAAGGAATGCGCTAAAGCCGGGATAAAGCTGCCGCAGGAAGGTTCATACGGCACCGGCCTCGTATTTCTTCCGAAGGACGAAAGGGAGCGGGATATCTGCGCCGGTATCATCAGGAAGACGGTCGAGGAGGAAAAGCAGAGACTCCTCGGATGGAGGGATGTCCCCAGAGACAGCTCTATCATAGGAAAGACAGCCAGGTCTACCGAGCCTCTCATGCGGCAGGTCTTCATCGGCATGGGTGATGCCGCAAAGGACAAAGATCAGTTCGAGCGAAAGCTCTATGTCATCCGTAAAAGGACAGAAATAGCTATAAGGGGATCTGAGCTGAAGCAGAAGGCTTTCTTCTATATCACGAACCTTTCTTCGCGGACCATGAGTTATAAGGGCCTTTTGACTCCGTCGCAGCTCGGCAAATACTTTCTGGACCTTAAAGATGGGAGCGTTGTAAGCTCGGTATGTCTTATACATTCCCGCTACAGCACAAATACGTTTCCCACATGGGACCTGGCTCAGCCGTTCAGGTTTATCGCTCATAACGGAGAGATCAACACCCTGCGCGGCAATATCCACTGGATGCAGGCCCGCGAGAGGATGCTTTCAAGCGGGCTTTTCGGCAATGACATAGCCAAGATCAAGCCTGTGGTCGTGGAAGGACTCAGCGACTCGGCTACTATCGACAATGTGTTCGAGCTGCTTGTGCTTTCCGGAAGGTCTCTTGCCCACGCGATGATGATGCTTATACCCAATGCCTGGGAAGATAACGATGATATGGATGAGGCGTTAAGGGATTTCTATAAATACCACGCCTGTTTTATGGAGCCGTGGGACGGGCCCGCAGCCATCGCATTTACCGACGGAAAGTCCATAGGAGCCGTCCTCGACAGGAACGGGCTGCGTCCGGCCAGATATATCGTGACCAAAGGCGGTATGGTAGTCATGGCCTCCGAGGTGGGCGTTATCGATATACCGGCCGCCGATATAGAAGTCTCGGGCAGGCTCGAGCCGGGGAAGATCTTCTTTATCGATACGGAACTCGGACGCATCGTGCAGGACCGGGAGATCAAGGATACCGTGTCAAAAAGACAGCCGTACGGCCGCTGG
>CAZYBX010000062.1:0-8246 GCA_964645565.1 uncultured Planctomycetia bacterium
AAGGCTGCCCGTAATTCCCACCCTTATCCTCGTGCCTCTTGGAAGGTTGTGATGAGGCGTCGCCATCCCCCAGTGAAAACCGCGGCCGGGCGCCTCTTTTGCCCGGGCGAACGCCGAACCTATCATCACCGCGTCGGCTCCGCACGCTATCGCCTTGCAGATATCGCCGCCCGTGCTCATTCCGCCGTCGGTTATTATGGGGATATATTTCGCGTGGCGTTTATAGTAAAAGTCTCTGGCGGCCGCGCAATCACAGGTGGCTGTCACTTGCGGGACACCTATGCCGAGCACGCCTCTGGTGGTGCAGGCCGCTCCCGGGCCTATGCCTATAAGCAGGGCGCTCGCTCCCGTGGCCATAAGCTCCAGGGCCGTGTTGTATGTGACGCAATTCCCTATCACGACGGACATCTTCACGTTTTTGCAGAATCTTTTGAAATCGAGGGATTTGTATTCGCTGGATACGTGCCTGGGCGTAGTCACGGTGGATTGGACGACGAAAATATCGCAGCCGGCCTCTTCGGCGATCTTTCCGAATCTCTCGGCCCTCTGCGGTATCGCGCTGACCGCGGCGGGTACTCCCGCCTTCTTGATCTGCTCGATCCTTTTTGAGATCAATTTTTCCTTTATGGGCTTCAGGTATATGGACTGCACCAGTTCGGTGGCTTTTTGAGGCGTCGCCCTGGCTATCCTGTCAAGGACATCTCCGGGATTCTCATAGCGCGTCTGGACACCCTCGAGGTTTAAGACGGCCAGCCCGCCCAATTTTCCCATGGCTATCGCGAATTGCACGTCCACCACTCCGTCCATCGCCGCGGCCAGGATCGGCACCTTCAGCCGGCTCTTTCCGATCTCTACGGTGGTATCCACTTCGTTAGGATTTATAGTCAGAGCCCCGGGCACCAGAGATATTTCATCGAATCCGTAACATCTACGGGCCTTTCTTCCTCGGCCTACCCACATCCCCATTTTAAACCTCCTAATTATAGCGATAAAATAAACTTATAAATTTAGTGGATAATTTTATAACACAAATCGTCCGGATTGTCAAGGATTAGAATGAGGCCGTGTATTTACGGATGATCTGCCTGTCTTTCGGAGAGAGCTTAGTGAACTTACACCCTATAAAGTAGGTACTGCGCGGCGTCGTCTTAGTCCAGACCACTTTTGCGCGGGACCGGACCGCCTTATATACCGAATCGAACGGGAGCAATACCTTGACTTCCAGCCGGTCGTCTTTAGCCAGCCTCTTTTCGCACTCAAGGAGTATGCCGGACCGGGAGACATTCACTCCTATCTCCGCGTCAAGTTTCGGCGAATATCTGCCGGAATTACGGCGGACGATATTCGTGCCGATCACCCTATAGATCCTTCGGTATTTTCTTCTTTCCTTACCGGTATAGCCGGCCATCAGGCTACTCCCAGGATTTCTTTTACCCTGGACAATAGTTCCGCCACGCTGTACGGCTTGACGAAGTATCCGTACACCCTTAATTGCTTCAACTCTACCTCGGCCAGTCTCTCGGGATAGCCGGTGATGATGATACACGGCGTTTTAATCCCCTCCTTTTGGATCTTCTCTATGAACTCTATCCCGCTCATTCCGAGAAGTTTTATATCGATAAGGATGATGTCCGGATCCCACATCTTGACCATGTCGTAGCCGCTTTCGGCGCTGAAGCTGACGATGACGCCGTAACCCCTTTTGCCGAGGAACTCCATCATCATCTTGCATGTTTCCACTTCATCGTCTATGTATAAGACCTTCCCTTTAAGGCGTTTTTGTTCCACTCTCGCTCCTTTTCGGCAGATTATACACTATTACACGCCGAAACCCAAGAAAAAAATACTCGATTGCGCCGCCGCCGGGATCCAAAAAATATATTTACCTATGACCATGTCCGTCCAGCTCGAACCCCAATTCCCAGAATCCGCATTCGACTTCGGCGTTCTCGGTTATCTTGATCTCCGATTCATCGCCCAGCGTCACCACCCCGTGCCATACGCCTTTATTCAAAATAACGGGCCTGTCCAGACGGAAACACCTGATAGCTGCGGCGTCCTTCTTATCCGCGACATAGATGAGAGTCTCGCCGCTTACCGGCTCGAAACTTTCGAATGAATCGGAGTGCCGTTCCAGCCTCCCGATCGACTTATCCCTCAATATAAGGTAGGCGATCCGCCAGCCCGCCGCCTCCGTCACTTTCAGAGTAATGCAAAAGAGGCTCTTATCGCGGCCTTCTCTCTCTTTGTCCGGATATTCTATGATCAGTCCGTAACGCTTGAAATCCTCGCGCGCAATCTTCTCGATCATCCCGTGCCCCTTATTGCCTTTTCCCATTTTTGAGCCGCGGTTATTTCAGGACTTCGTACAAAAGGTCCAGGTAATCGGAGGCAAGCCTCGTGGTGAGAAAATTCTGCCTGACAAACTCCTTGGCCCTCGATCCCATCTCCTGCGCGAGTTTCGGCTCCTGGAGAAGCCTTATGACCCTGTCTGCGCACGTCTTATAATCCTGGGGATCCACCAGAAATCCCGTCTTGCCGTCTTTGATCTGGCTTGGTATGCCGCCGACGTTGCCGGCGACGACAGGCTTCCCCTTCCAGAGGGCCTCCGTTACCGTCAAGGCAAAACCTTCCCTCGTGGATTTTTGGAGGATAACGGTGGAGAACCTTTGGATTGCGTTTACAAGAAGCTCGTTATTGCCGACCACGAACAGCACATCTCCGTCTTCCGCGAACTTTTTCGCTTTGTCATAGACCCTCTCGTATATCTTCATGCCCTCCGGGTCATCCGTAGCGAGGTTATAGCAATAAAGCAGCCTGCAGTCTATTTTTTCCTTTACAAGCTTAAAGACCTCAAGGACGCCTTCCGGGTCCTTCCACGAGTCCATCCTCGATACCTGAGTGATTATGGGCTTGTCCGTCGGTATCCCGGATTCCCTGATGTATCTCATGATCACATCCTCGGAGAGCTCCATGTTTTTCAGCGAAAGCGGGTCTATAGCGGGCGGGATCACCACCTGGGGGACCGGCAGGTCGGCCTTTTTGTATTTCTCGCTTGATACGATAATGACATCATACATTATCATGAACCTCTTGACAAAATCCCATAGCTGAGGATTCGGGTTTGTGATGTCGATATGGCACCTCCATATCCAGGGCTGCTGTTTTCTATAAAATTTTATCAGGGAAAGCGGCTGGGGATCGTGCACTATGATGCAGTTATAGATGTTCATATGCGTAAAACTGGCGTATTCCCGGTTGATATCCAAATAGTGCGACAGCATATGCTCCGTGATCTCTATATTTCCTCCCTGAAGGGCGTTATGAAAGCTTTTCGTTATATCGAAAAATGCCGGGCTTCCGTGGATGGTGCGCCATTCGGCGTCCAGGCCTACTTCGTTCATAAGCGGCACGAGCCTGCCCAGTATTTCTGCCACGCCTCCGCCCAAAAACGTCGCGTTGACATTGGCGATCCTCTTGCCGTACAGCTTGTTCGCCTTTTTGAATATCTTGGAGATCGTCTCGGCCCCTACTATATCGATGTAATCCCCTATGCTTCTTGCCATAAAAATCCCTCCTTTGTTTTATTTGTTTTTGGAAAGTATCTTTTTATAGATGCTGACGTATCCCTGGGTCATCTTTTCTCTCGAGAAGTTCTTTTCGGCGTACCTGCGGCAGTTCTCGGGCCTTATAGTATCTATCTTCTTCGTGGCCTCCACCATCGCGTCCTCATCATCGCAGAGGAACCCGTTCAGGCCGTCTACGATGACCTCCGGCGCCGCCCCCCGTCTCAGCGCGATCACTGGAGTGCCGCACGCGAGCGCCTCTATCATCACCAGGCCGAACGGCTCCTCCCACTGGCTCGAGAAGAGCACGCATTTCGCCCGCTTCATAAGGTCGAATACCATGTGCCTCGGAACCTCTTTATGAAATTGGAAGAACAGGTGCTCCGGATATTTATCGATCCAGGGCAGGACCTCTTTTCTGAAAAACTCCCTTTCGTGGTCCTCGGTCATCTTGACGGCCATGACGAGGTTCACACCGGCTCTGTTCGCCACCCTGATGGCGAGATCAAGGCCTTTTTCCCAGTTTACCCTTCCGACGAAAAGAAAGAAATCCTCTTTCTTTTTTTTCCACTCGATAGTTTTGGCGTTTACGCAATTGTGGACAGTCCCCGCGAAATTTATGTCTTTATTCAAAGTAAGATGCAGCTCCTTCTGCCGGCCGGATATCGCCACAAAAGAGTTTTTCGGATTTTTTGAATATTCGCTGCACGCCTTTACCGTAGGCTCGTTAGCCGGGCCGTGGAGCGTAAAAACGGTAGGTATGTCGACGGAAGGCGGCACCAGCGTATGGCAATGTATGATGTCGGCCTTTTCATATCCGGCCATCGAAAAAGCGTATTTGTTGGAGAGCTCGCCCACAAAAGACTTCGTCTCAACGGAAGAATCGAGCCCCAAATGGAATTCGGTCTCCGTATAGGGCATAAGGCGGCATGATACCTTTGAATCGCGGGGGGCGAAAAGAACGACATCATGGCCCAGCCCGGTCAATCCTTCCACCAGGTTATATATGACAAGCTCTATCCCTCCGTATTTGGGCGGCGGTATAGGTATCCACGGAGGCGCGATCACCGCTATCTTCATACCGCCCCCCTTCCGCTTTTCTTCAGGATATTCTTATAGATGTCCAGGTATTTCGCGGCCATGCGCTCGCGGGAGAAGTTTTCTTCGGCGTGCCTCCTGCAATCTTCGGGGTTTATTTGATCTATCTTCCTTACCGCTTCCACCATCTCATCTTCTGAATTCACCACGAATCCTGTCTTGCCGTCCGCGATGATCTCCGAGGCGGCCCCGCGCCTGAGCGAGATGACAGGCGTGCCGCACGCCATGGATTCTATCATCACGAGGCCGAAGGGCTGCTCCCACTGGCTCGTGAAAAGCGTGCACCTGGCCCGCTTATACAGATCGAAGATCGTGTCCCTGGGCACTTCGTTGAAGATCTGAAGAAGGAGGTCCTTAGGATGCTTCTCTATCCAGGGTTCTATCTCTTTCCGGAAGAACGCCTTCTCCTCCTCTTCTATCATCTTTATCGCCATTATCAGTCCGATCTTCGCCCTGGCGGCCACCCTCGCCACCATGTCGAGGCCCTTTTCCCAGCTTGCCCTTCCCACGCAAAGAAAATAATCATCCTTCTTGCCGCTCCATTCGATGTTCTTGATGTCGATGCCGTGGTGCACCACATCCGTGAAATGCAGTTCTCTTTTCAGCATAAGGTAGCGTTCTTTTTGCTTATTCGATATGGCTACAAAGTTGTTTTTCGGATCCTTCGATAGTTCTTCGCACTGCCTTATGGAGCCCTCCGTAGCGGCGCTATAAAGAGTGTACAGGGCCGGGATCATTACAGGCGAATTAAAAAGAGTGTGGTCGTGGATGATGTCGGCTTTTTCGTAACCGGCGCGCGCGTAAGCGTATTTGATGGCCAGCTCCCTTACGAAGGCCTTTTGATCCGGAGGCGAATCCATCCCGAAATGAGAAAATGATTCGAGGTAGGGATAAAGCTTGCACGAGACCCTGGAATCTTTCAGGGCGAACAAGATGACTTCCTGCCCCAATTCAGTCAACCCCTCGACGAGATTATATATCACCGTTTCGATGCCGCCATAATGGGCGGGGGGCACTTCGATCCAGGGCGGCGCTATGACTGCTATTTTCATGTCTCTACTCCTTCATCACGACAGGCGGGTGCCGGCATCAAACAGCCTCTCAGTAATTGTTCCCCGAGCACGCGGAAAGTATCTCCTTTCGCATAATACAGCCTACGAGCGTCTTACCCCTTACCACGGGAAGGAGCTGAAAGGAGCGTTCGGTGAACAATCTCAATGCCACCTCCACATGGTCGTCGGCCTTTACGTACTCAACGGCTTTGTTCATAATATCCTTGACCTTGAGATTGGAGAGGTCCTCCTTTTCGGTGGCGGCCACGATGTCCTTCTTGGAGATGATCCCGCACAGCTCTCTATCTGCGGTGACCACAGGCACGCTGCTGACATTTCTCTCTCTCAATATCCGGCTGACCTCCCTGACAGGCTCGTTCTGCTTGACGGACACAAAATTCTCCTGCCTGAGTATGTCCTTAAGACGTATCGGGGGGACCATAGAAACCTCCTTTTTGCCCGGTCTCACTTTAATAGTCTTGAACGGATCTATAGAATAAGTCCTCTTGTATATTTCAACTTCTATCCGGCCGCCGGCTGAGCCCCCGGGATAATATGTGACCTCCACGTCTCTTTTTTTAACGGCAAATGCGAGCAGCCCGTTTTTCCAAAAGAGCTTGAAGCGCAGGGATCTCCAGTGCCCGGGCAAGCGCGGGTCTATCGAGATCCTGCCGTCTTTAAAGCCTACCCCGGCGAATCCGAATACCACCGCCTGCCAGACGCCGCCCGCGTTCGCCATGTGCATCCCGCCGTCGGTGTTTCTGTGCAGGTTTTTCAAATCCACCTGGCTCGAGAAAAGAAAAAGCGCGTACGCGCGCAGGCAGTCTCCGAACTTGCTCGCCAAAAGCGCGTGCGTGCTATGACTTAAGGACGACTGGTGAAGCGTTCGCTTAATATAAAACCGGTAGTTCTCGGCCATCTCCTCACGGCCGAAGCGGCCGGGAAGGAGATAAAATAGAAGCAGGAGGTCCGCCTGTTTTATGAACTGTGTCTTGTTGAAATCTTCGTAGGATATATGCTGCGGGGCTTCCGGCATGAAAAAGTTATCATAGCTTCTGATGGACAAGCCCTTCTTCCTGAAATAGCCTTCGAATTGCCCTATAATGCGGTCTTTGGGCTTCGGGATATACATATTCCGGCTTATATCCTTCCACTTCTCCGCCTCTTCCTGCCGAAGCCTCAGACTGTGCGCGATATTATTGAACTCATGGATATACTTCTCGCGCAGCGTGCTATAAAGGGTGTGGCCGTATTCCATGTTCCACGAGGCCATCATATTGGTAAATGTATTATTATTCACCCGCACATGAAACTCATCGGGCCCGATCACGTCCCTGATCTCGTATTTTTTTCTTTTGGCGCTATACAGAACGCGGCTCGCCCAGAATCTGGCGGTCGAAAAGACCATCTCCGCGCCCTGATGCAGCATAAATTCGATATCATCCGTCGCCCTGTAATAATTCATAACCGCATAAGCGACGTCCGCCGAGATATGGTGCTCATAATCCATGGCGTCCATCTTGATTATACTGCCGTCGGTGTCCTTCGCGTAAATGGGGGTGGCCTCATCGCCTCTGGAGCCGGACTCCCACGGAAAAAGGGCGCCTTTATAGCCTTTTTTTTCAGCGTTGTATTCGGCCTGATGCAATCTTTTGTATCTATACGTAAGTATGTTTCTTGCCGTCGCCGGATCCGTATAAAGATAGAAAGGCAGCATGAATATCTCGGAATCCCAGAAGATATGGCCCCTGTATCCCTGGCCGGTAAGGGCCCTCGCCCCTATGCTCATGGGGAAATTGCCTCTGTAAGCGGCGATTATGAGATGATATATGTTCAGGCGCAATGCCCTGTCGCTGACCGTATCGCCTTCTATAGCGACGTCGGCGTTCTCCCATCTTTCCTTCCACGCCTCGGCATGCTCTCTGAGGTCTTCATCAAACCCCTTCGAGAGGCTATCATGCAATACGCCCATAGTCTCTTCCTTAAGTCTGCCCACGCGGTGCTGCAGGGACGTGGAGACGGCGAAAGCCTTCGTAAATACGACGGTCTCCCCGGCCTTCATCTCAAAATCATGCGCCCGGTCATGAAGCAGGGTCTTGGACCCGCCCCTTCTCACGGAAAAATGGTCGGCATAAGCGACCCAGATCTTGGAGGTAAAAGTCCTGTAAGCGTAATAATTGGTCTCACCGTCCGTGTCGGCGTCCATCAGCCGGATATGCCTTCTCGTCCCGTATATAAGGCCGCCGTAATTCGCGGCCGCGTCATCAAGGAAATCCAGGGCGGTCAGCTCCGCTTTGCCGTTCAGGAGCGTCAATGCCGTCTTCATCCATCCTACATGCGGATTGCGCATACTGAAGAACCTGACAGACTCATATAGAAATCTTCTATTCTTGCCGTCCTTAAAGAGGGTCCTGCGAAAAAGAAGGCCTTTGCGCATATCCAGATAGCGGACATGCTTAAGAAACCCCATAAAATTCATATCCAGCTTCTCGCCTTCCGCGGCGATGATGAAGTGTATGGGGTTGGGAAG
>CAZYBX010000063.1:0-1235 GCA_964645565.1 uncultured Planctomycetia bacterium
CCTTGAGGGGGAGGTGGGCAGCGGCAAAACGGCCGTCGCGATGTACGCGCTGCTTCTGACGATAAAAAACGGCTTCCAGGGCGCCGTTATGGTACCGACTGAGACGCTGGCCCAACAGCATTACATCACTATGAGCGAATTTTTTATGCCTATCGGAGTGAACGTGCGCCTCCTTATCGGAAGCGCGAGCCGCGAATCCAAAGAAGAGGTAAAGCGGGAGCTTCGCGACAGGAAGGCGGATATCGTGATCGGCACGCACGCCCTTATTCAGGAAAACGTGTCATTCGACAAAGTCGGACTGGTGGTGGTCGACGAACAGCACAAATTCGGCGTGTCGCAAAGGGCGCTTTTCAGGCATAAAGGCGTGAAAAGCGACGTGCTCACGATGACGGCCACTCCGATCCCGAGGACTCTGGCGCTGACCGTCTACGGCGATCTGGACATCACGACTATGCGGGGACTTCCGGAAGGCAGGCCTCCGGTTTCTACTTATTGGGTGGAGCAGGACAGGGAACAGAGGGTGTATAAATTTGTGCGGGAGGAGATAGCCAATGACCGCCAGGCGTACATCGTGTGCCCGCGCATCGAAAAGACGGATAAGAGCGAGCTTGCGGCCGCGGAGGAGACATACAGGCATCTGCAAAATGATGTATTCCAGGACCTTAAGCTGGCCCTTCTGCACGGAAGGATGAAAGGTGAAGAGAAGAATAAGCTTATGCGGGCGTTCAGGGCCAATAAGATAAATATTCTGGTATCGACGGTTGTGATCGAAGTCGGTATAGATGTGCCTAACGCCACAGTTATGGTGATCAAGGACGCGGACAGGTTCGGACTGGCCCAGCTGCACCAGCTGCGCGGCAGGATAGGCAGAGGCGAGTACAAATCTTACTGTATATTGCTGTCCGACCCTAGGAACGAAGCCGCCCGGCGCCGGCTCGAGGCATTTGAGCGTCTGCAGGACGGCTTCGAGCTTGCGGAGGAGGATCTTTCGATAAGAGGGCCCGGAGAGGTGTTCGGCACGAGGCAGCACGGCCTTCCCGAGATCAGATTCGGGGATCTCGCCGCCGATAAGGATATTCTGGAACTCGCGAGGCATGAGGCGTTCGAGCTCGTCGAGAGAGACCCGGAGCTGGCCGGGGAAAGGAACCGCGGCCTCCGCGGCGTCATCCGCGAGCGATACAAGGGGAAAGTCGGCTTTTTAGCATAGAAGGGACGTGGGGGGTGGGGGGGGAGCA
>CAZYBX010000063.1:1245-8201 GCA_964645565.1 uncultured Planctomycetia bacterium
TTTTTTTTATTGTTGTTTTTTTTTTTTGTTTGTCTTTTTCTTTTTTTTTTTAAAAATTATTACTCACACCCCCCCCCCCCACGTCCCTGACAAGGCATATGAGGATAATAGCGGGGAAATATAGGTCCAGGATCATCAAGATGCCGAAAGCGGTGAAGATACGCCCCACCAAAGACAGGGTGAAGGAGTCGCTGTTCGGCATCCTCGGCGATTTTGTCTGCGGTAAGACGGTCCTTGACCTGTTCGCGGGGAGCGGCGCTTTCGGCATGGAGGCCCTGTCAAGAGGGGCATGCCGCGCCGTTTTCATCGAAAAAGACGGACGGTGCGTAGGGACGATAAAAGAGAATCTGAGGTCACTCGGCATCGGAGATGACATTGCGCCGGTAATAAGGGCCGACGCGCTTAAAGCTGCGCAGGAGTTGGAACTTAAAAAAGAAAGGTTCGATTTGATACTTCTCGACCCGCCGTATCATAAAGACCTGGCAAAAAAATGCTTGATTAAAATCGACCGCCATGATATACTGAAAACTCGTTGCGTAATTGCGGTCGAGCATCATAAGGCCGACGCGATGCCTGATATGCTAAATAATATAACAAATTATAGGACAGTATGCTATAGCGACGTATGCTTAAGCTTCTATAGGGCCAAATAAAGACGGCGGAAAAAATGAAGAAGGTCGCGGTTTATGCGGGAAGTTTCGATCCGCTTACGTACGGACATATAGATATCGTAAGGCGGGCGTCGAAGATATTCGACAGGATCATCGTCGCTGTGGCGCATAATATCGATAAGAAGCCTCTATTTACCGTAAAGGAGCGCGTTTCCATGATAAAAGAGGCGGCGAGCGCCATGCGCAATGTGGAGGTGGATGATTTCAACGGGCTCGCGGTCGATTACGTCTCGCGGGCAGGGGCAAACGTCTTGATAAGAGGTTTGAGGGCGCTTTCCGATTTTGAATACGAATTCCAGATGGCACTGACGAATCGAAAGCTTGACGAGAGCATAGAGACGATATTTTTAATGCCGAACGAATCATATTCCTACCTTTCCAGCACTTTGATCAAAGAGGCCGCGTCGCTGGGCGCGAATATCGGCAAGTTCGTCCCCGCTTTTGTGGCAAAAAAACTGAAAGCAAAATTGAACAGGGGCAAGAACAAGAGATAATGGATCCGATAAGTCTCATACGAGCCAAGGCGAAGAAAAAGATACAGAAGATAGTGCTTCCGGAAAGCGACGACGAAAGGGTCGTCGAGGCGGGTCATCGCATAGCGAACGAGAAGATCGCAAAGGTGATCATTCTCGGCGGGGAAGATGCCGTAAGGAAGAAGCTGGAAGGCTTCGGAAGGTATGACGAAGAACTGCTCCGGGTCATAGATCCGAAGGCCTCGGACGTTTTCGATGTCCTGGCGGAAAGGTTTTACGAGAAGAGGAAGCATAAAAATCCGGATAAGGAGTTTTATAGGAAATTATTGTCCTCTAAATACGTCTATTTCGGCGCCATGATGGTGGGCGCCGGCATGGCGGACGGTTTTGTCGCCGGAGCGAACCATACCACAAGCGACGTGGCAAAAGCCGCTATTTACTGCATCGACCTGGACGTTTCCGTCGGCGTAGCGTCCGGTTCATTTATCATCTACGCAAAAGACTCGGGCTACGGAGACGGCGGCTTGTTTCTTTTTGCGGATTGCGCCTTGGTGCCGGACCCGGATCCCAGACAGCTCGCCGGTATCGCCGTATCCAGCGCGCGGTTATACAAAGATCTATTCGAAAAAGAACCCTACGTCGCCATGTTGAGCTACTCCACAAAGAGCAGCGCCGGCGGCGCGCTCGTGGAAAAGGTCAGAAAGGCTCTCGATGAGGCAAGGAAGCTTGATCCGGGGCTACTGATCGACGGAGAACTTCAGGTCGATAGCGCGCTTGACCCCAAAATAGCCCAAAAGAAAACGAGTATACAGGGAAGTCCTGTGGCGGGAAAGGCGAACGTTTTGATATTCCCGAACCTTGACAGCGGTAATATCAGTTATAAACTGGTGCAGAGGCTGGCCAAGGCGAGGGCCATCGGACCGTTGATACAGGGCATGATGAGGCCCTCAAGCGACCTCTCAAGAGGCTGCAGCGTCGACGATGTCATTGATGCTGTAGCAGTCACGGCTGTCAGATCGCAGAATAACAGTTAAATACATAGTGGGCTCGCAGCATTGGGCGGTGCGGGCTCGCCGGTATTTCGTTTATCGTTGATCGTTTGTGGTTGATCGTATGAATCCAAGGTAACTTTTACTATCAACGATGAACGATAAACTATAAACGACAAACGCTACTTAAGAGGTAAAAATGGCATTACCGAAACGGAGACATTCAAGAGAACGGGGCAGATTAAGAAGGACGCATTATAAGCTTAAGCCGAAAGACCTATCCACGTGCGCCAATTGCGGCCAGCCTAAAATGCCGCACAGGATATGCGCTATTTGCGGATACTATAAGGGCAGGCCTGTCCTGCAGATAAAGAAGAAGGAAAAAAAACCTAAGAGGTAGACATGAGAATCGCCGTTGACGGCATGGGCGGAGACCGCGCTCCGCGGGTGATAGTGGAAGGCGCGGTGATGGCGGCAAGGGAATATAATTACGAGCTTATCCTCGTCGGAGATAAGACGACCCTGAGGGGAGAGCTTTCCCGCCACAGGAGATATCCGGACACCATCTCGATACAGCACGCCTCGGAAGTCGTGACGATGGACGAAGCGGCGGCCGTATCGATCAGGAGAAAAAGGAATTCGTCGATCGCGGTAGCTATAGAGCTCGTCAAGAGCGGTGAGGCGGATGCCTTCATCTCCGCCGGGAACACGGGAGCGGTAGTATGCGCCGCCACCCTGAACCTCGGAATGCTGCCGGGCATAGAACGGCCGGGCATAGCCATAGTCTTCCCCACCTTTTCCGGATTATCCATGTTGATCGACGTCGGAGCGAATATCGATCCGAAACCCCTGCACCTCCTGCATTACGGGATCATGGGAGACGCGTATTCCAAGTTTATTCTGGGGAAACCCAGACCGAATATAGGGCTCCTCAGTATCGGCGAAGAATCCACAAAGGGAACGGATTTTGTCAAGGAGACGCACAAGCTCCTTGAGGACAGTAAGCTGAATTTTATAGGTAATATCGAGGGAAGGGACGTCTTCACGGGCAGATGCGACGTGATCCTTTGCGACGGTTTCGTGGGCAACATAGTCTTGAAGGTGGCGGAGGGCATAGGCGCGGCTATAACTAAGCTTGTAAAGGCGCAGATAAAGCACAGGCCGGTCGCGAAGCTCGGCGCGTTTTTAAGCAAGCCGACTTTTATGAGATTGTGGAGGGACCTGGATTACACCGAATACGGCGGGGCCCCGCTTCTCGGGATCGACGGACATGTGATCATAAGCCACGGCTCTTCCACCGAAAAGGCCGTCAAGAACGCTATCAGGAGAGGCGCGGAGTTCAAGGAGAACGAGCTCAATAAGCACATCATCGAAGAGATAGAGAGCTATTGATTCGAGGAGAATACATTGGCTAAAAAGGGCGGAATAGGGATCGTAGGGACAGGGAAATTCCTTCCAACCAGGGTATTGAACAATGCCGATCTGGAAAAGATGGTGGATACATCCGACGAATGGATCATGACGCGCACCGGCATAAAAGAGAGAAGGATAGCGGGCGAGGGCATCGCGACGGCTTTTATGGGCGCCGAAGCGGCCAAAGAGGCGCTCCAAAAAGCGGGCATTGATGCCGGAGACGTAGAGCTTATAATAACGGCGACCATCACCCCGGACATGCAATTTCCTTCCACGTCTTGTCTGATACAAAACAGGCTGGGGGCTACCCGCGCCGCCGCTTTCGATGTCACCGCGGCCTGCACGGGATTTATTTACGGAATAACAATAGCCGAGCAGTTCATCAGGACGGGGTCGAACAAGAACGCGCTTGTGATCGGCGCCGAGAAGATGTCGTCCATCACCGACTGGAAGGACAGGAATACCTGTGTCCTGTTCGGGGACGGCGCGGGGGCCTGCGTGATGCGTAAGGTGAAGGAAGGCGGCATACTATCCACATACCTGGGTTCCGACGGAAGGAACGCGCCGCTTCTGGAAGTGCCGGGAGGCGGTTCGCTAAGGCCGGCGTCGCATGAGACGATAGACGAAAGGCTGCATTTTTGCAAGATGAGCGGCAGCGAGCTCTTTAAGGAAGCCGTGAGGCTGATGGCCGATGCGGGCAATAAGGCGCTGGCGTTAAGCGGCGTCAAATGCGGCGATGTCAGCCTCGTAATACCCCACCAGGCGAACATCAGGATCCTTTGGGCCGTTGCGAAAAAGATGAACCTGCCTAGAGACAGGGTCTATTTAAATATCGAGAAATACGGCAATATGTCGGCGGCGTCCACTGCCGTCGCTCTCGCCGAAGCCGTTGAAGAAAACAGGATAAAAAAAGGCGATATCATCATACTTGACGCATTCGGGGCGGGCCTTACATGGGGCGCCATAGTGATAGAGTGGTAGGTCTTATTCGTTGATCGTAAAGATTTTATAAAACAAATGCCAAAGACAGCATTCATTTTTCCCGGCCAGGGCGCTCAATACGTGGGGATGGGGAAGGGGTTATATGATTCATTTCCCGCCGCGAAAGAGGTCTATGAGAAAGCAAACGGCGTCTTAGGCTTTGATGTCGCCGGACTTTGTTTCGATGGGCCGGAAGAAGAACTCACCTCCACAAAGAACAGCCAGCCCGCCATATTGGTGACGAGCATAGCCGCGTTGCGCGCCTTCGGATCCGTCAAGAAAGACCTCAGGCCTTACGTTTGCGCGGGCCTAAGCCTCGGCGAATATTCCGCGCTGGTCGCCTCCGGATGCATCGCCTTCGAAGACGCGGTCGGCCTGGTGAGGTCAAGAGGCAGGTTTATGGAAGAGGCGTCTTCGGAGAACCCGGGGATGATGGCCGCGATCATCGGCTTGGAGCCGGACACGGTGGAGGGGCTGGCAAAGGAAAGCGGAAGCGGAGTCGCGAACCTGAACTGCCCGGGGCAGGTGATAATATCCGGCAGCAGCGACGCCGTCGAAAAGGCTATGGAGCTGGCAAAGGCTAAAGGCGCCGCGAAATGCGTGCCGCTCAATGTAAGCGGGCCTTTTCATTCCCCTCTTATGGATAAGGCGAGCAGCCTTCTTAGGGCTGAGCTCGCGAAGATCCCGTTTAAAAGCCCGAAGATCCCCTTTGTCGGAAACGTCACCGGAGATTACGAAAGCGACCCCGCCCTCATAAAGGAAAACCTTGCTTTGCAGGTCAACAGCAGGACTCTATGGGAGGCGTCGATAAGGCGGATTTCCCGCGACGGAGTGAGCGAGTTCTACGAGATAGGACCCGGCAAGGTGCTGAAAGGCCTGCTCAGGAAGATCGACAAGAGCCTTGAGGTGCATAATATAGAAAAACCCGCCGACATATCCGCTTAATGCAAGATTCCGAAAGCAGGACTTCAATTGCGAGACCTGATGTCGCCGCGGCCCGGCTCAAGGCTGCATATATTACTGCTCATCTTCTTCATCCTGGCGGCCTATTCGAATTCTTTCGGCAACGGGTTTGTCTGGGACGATGACTATCTAATTCTGAGAAACCCCTCCATAATGACCTGGCGGTTCGCGTGGGTCCACTTCGCGGTAGACCTGTATCAGTCTTTTTCCAATTACTACCGTCCCGTTCAGATGCTGAGCTATATGATGGATTTTTCATTGTGGCGTTTCGATCCCTTCGGATATCATATTACAAACGTGATCTTCCATATCCTGGTCTCTATTTCCGCTTATCTTTTGTTTAAGCTTATAACTCTGGATTCGCGGACGGCGTTTTTCGGAGCGCTGTTTTACGCGGTCCACCCCGCGCATACCTCGGCCGTTACCTATATCGCCGGCAGGGCCGACCTGCTGGCGGCGCTGTTTTCGCTTCTTTGCTTGATCCTCTTTCATCTTCATTTTAGATCTCAAAGGGCCGCCGCCTCGATAACTCTCTACATCGCCTCGCTCGCCGCATTCCTGGCCGCGCTGCTGTCGAAAGAGAGCGCCGCCGCACTTCCGGCGGTAGTTTTCATCTACGGTCTCTTATTTATGGGCAGGGAGGAGACGGACAGGCACAGAAGGCTGATGAGGTCCCATTATATCTCGCCGTTTCTTGTTATTCTGGGCGTATATATGGCGTTGAGGGTAACGGCCCTTGATTTTCAGGGGGGAGCCCTCGTCGCCGGACAGCCTTTGTATACGAGAATCTTGACCGCGCTCAAAGCGATACCCGCGTATTTCGGAATAATATTCATGCCTGTCAAATTGCACATGGAGCGTAATATGCCGTACGCGGCAGGTTTTTTTGACATCGCGGTATTATCATCGGTCTTCTTCATCGTCCTTGTCGTCCTCGCCTCGCTAAAGATAAGGAATATGTCCAGGCCGGCTTTTTTCGGCGTCCTGTTCTTTTTTATATCGCTCGCGCCGGTCATGAACATCTATCGGCTTAACGGCAACATGGCCGAACATTGGTTGTATGTCCCTATGATAGGTATCTCGCTCTCTCTGTCCTGCCTGGGGTCGGCGCTTTGGGATAAGAGAGTGAAGGCAAGGCCTTTTTTGGCCTCCATCCTCGTTTTTTATATCATTTTCTTCTGCGGGCGGACGTTCGTAAGAAATCAGGACTGGCGGGACGAATACGCCATTTATATGCACACATACAGGAATAATCCGCATAGCGTCAAGATACTTAATAATCTTGGGAATCTTTTCAATGCCTCGGGCGATCTTGCCAAAGCTGCGGAGTTTCACAGGAAGGCCCTCGAGTCGGACCCGGATGAATACAAGACGCTTCTCAATCTCGGCATCGATTATCAGGGGATGGGGAGGCTCGAGGAGGCATTTGCTCAATATAAATTGAGCGCCGAGAGCAACCCTCATTA
>CAZYBX010000064.1:0-8112 GCA_964645565.1 uncultured Planctomycetia bacterium
GCGCCATGGAATCGCCCCGGCAGCGGATCGAGAGTATCCTGGCCCGCTGGGAACGGGAGTTGGGCTATGCCTTGCCGCGCCCGACCGTGCTGGAAGGGAACATCTGCGAGCCGGACCTCGGGCTCGACCCGGCGGCGATGATGATATTCCCCGCCTCCACATCCGTCTCCCCGTTTTTTGAGGCGACGGATATCTTATCGGCCGATACCAGCTTAGCCCGGCCTTCGATAAATACGACCCCGTGCTTCTTAAACAATGCCTTGATCCCGCCGCGCAATTTCAGGCCGGCGCCGGATGCGTGAGCGGCCAGCTTTCGCATATCCGTCACTCTTATGTCTGCCTCGACGCCGAAGCCTCTGGCTTTTTTGATGTCCGAAAGGACCTTTGCCCCGCTCAGCAGCGATTTTACCGGTATGCAGCCCTCGTTCAGGCAGACTCCGCCTATCCGGTCTTCTTCCGCATCTATGACACAGACACTTTTCTCAAGCTGACTCAGCCTGATCGCCGCGGCGTATCCGCCGGGGCCGGCGCCTATTATAGCGGCATCGTATCTTTTTGACATAAGTCATTCTCCATCGATTCAGAGAGCCGGGAGCGCTAAAACCGGAAGAAAAAATCTATGTAAGGATTCTCAAAATGCTTGGACATCCTCTTGTAATAATGCGCCAATGCTAAAATCGTTATGCCGATGAATATCAATACCGTCGCCACGATCATCGATAAAAGCTGCGGGTATACCGCTATTAATACCCCCGCTACCACGAATAAGATCCCTGCAAGCATGGTGCCCCCTTTAGTTTAGCGTATAGCGTTTAGCGGATAGGAAATAAAAAACTCACTTAAAATCCTTCCTCTTTTATCGAACCTCACGCCTTCCGCCTCAAGAAGCCTCTTCTTTAACGACTTTCCCGATTGAAAACCGCCCGGATCCCCGGAGGAGCTCACGACGCGGTGGCAGGGGACGATAATGGGAAACGGGTTTTTCGCCATCGCGTTGCCCGCTGTTCTGGCAGAACCCGCCCCCGCGAGGGCGGCGAGGCCTTTATAAGAAATGACCTTGCCGCGAGGTATGGCCATGGCCGACCGGAAGACGATATCTTCAAACTCCGACAGCGGCCCGGTCTCTATATCCCGAGAGCCGAATGACGCCTCTTCACCACTTAAAAAGGCCCGTATCCTCTCTGAGGCAAAGCTTACCCCGCCATTCCGCCCTTTTTTTGCCCCCGGAAAACGCCTTCTGATCTTTCTAAGAGCGGCTCCGCCGCTTTCGGAAAGAAATATTCTTATTATCCTGGCGGCCTTTCCTTTTCCCGACCAGACAATACCGGCGGTGCATAATACAGACCGCACAAGAACGTAGTTTAAATCTCCCATGCGACCGGATCCGTCAATTACGGATCATTCTCCCATCTTATCGAGCGCCGTCTGAATCAACGGAAGGACGGATTCCACTTCCTGCCTGTTCATCCTGCCCAGTTTCGCGAAACGCCATTCTCCGGCGGGGTCCACATTTTCCCTCGATATCTGTAGTTTCTTTTCGCCATTATTATATGAAAAGACACCTACCGTGACTCTCGTGCTCTCGAATTCCTTCGTCTCGTAAAAGATCTTCTGGTCCAGACTTGGATCGTATGGCACACACTCCTCCTTTGTTTGGCCGCAAGACATCTTACGGCTGTTTCATTTTTCTTCCACTATCTTATCGAACAGGCCCGGCAGCATACCGTTTAACAGTATAAACCCTTTGGCAAAAAGCCCCATATTGACTTCCCGCTTAGGGGATCTGGCCGTGCCTACTATTGCCTTTGCTACGGTCCTGGGATCCAGGTTGCCCAAAGCGTGATGGCTTACGTTGCTATCTCGCTTTATCTTCTTAGAAAAATCCGTCCTTACGGAAGGCGGTCTTATCATCGAGACCTTTATATTATATTTATCGACTTCGGCCCGCAGGCTCTCCATGAACCCCTCTAAGCCGAACTTGCTTGCGCAATACATAGACCTGTACGGCACGCCCCTTCTGCCGACTATCGAACTGATATTTATTATATGGCCCGAGCGCCTCTCTATCATACGAGGCAGCACGTGGCGGGTGACCCTGATAGTGCCGAGCAGATTTATATCAAGGGTCTTCCCGGCTTTCCCGAGGTCCATATCCTTGACTCTCCCCACGTAACTCACCGCCGCGTTATTGATCAATATGTCGATCCTTCCGTATTTCTTCAAAGCCTCTTCGACAAGCCTCTTGACCTCGTTGTCTTTCGAAATATCGGTAGGCATAGACAGATGTTTTTCCGGCCCGCCCTGCAGTCCACCGCATAATTTTTCCAGCAGCCCGCCCCGGCGCGCGGCCAGCACGCACGAAGCTCCTTCTTCGGCCAGCAGGATCGCGGCCTCCCGTCCGATGCCTTCGGAGGCGCCCGTTATTATTATCACCTTATCGCGCAGATCTATAGCCATGTCCGCCTACACATTAAACAGTATATGCAGTATGTCGCCGTCGCACACCACGTAATCTTTTCCCTTGACCAGAAGCTTCCCGGCCTCTTTGACCTTGCCTTCACTTCCCAGCTCGATGAGGTCGTCATACTTGACGACCTCCGCCCTTATGAATCCTCTTTCCATGTCGCTGTGTATCGCGCCCGCCGCCTGCGGCGCCGTGGAACCTTTCCCTATGGTCCATGCCCTCAATTCTTTGTTCGCCGTGGTAAAAAACGATATAAGACCTAACGCCTCATAAAGCACCCTGGTAAGCTTGTTGATCGCGGGTTCGTCGATTTCAAGCTCCTTTAAAAACGCCTCCCTGTCTTCGTCGGAATCAAGGCGGGACAGCTCGTCCTCTATCTTGACGGATACCTGCATGATATGTATATCATGGGCCCGGCATCTTTCAACGGCATCCTGCGGCAGGACCGCCTTCTTTATCTCATCCTCGGCCACATTCAAAACTATCAGTAGAGGTTTCATAGTGAGAAAAGGGTAGCTCGAGATCGCCTTTTTTTCTTCTTCCGTAAGCTCGAGCAATCTGAGCGGCAGCTCCGTTTCCAGCTGATCCTTAAACCTCAAAAGCAGGGCCTTTTCCCGCTCCTCTTCTTTTCCGTGTTTACCCCTGATATCCTTGTCAAGTCTTTCCAGCCTTTTCTCGATGAACATCAGGTCCGCGAGCGTGAGCTCCGCATTGACGGTATTTATGTCCCTCGCCGCGTCTACGGAACCGTCAATATGGTATATCGCCTCATCCGAAAACGATCTTACGATATGACATATCGCGGCCGCGTCATCAAGATGCTCATAAAGATGGCCGCTCCTGATATACTCCTTATCGATCTTCGGCATAAGCACGACTTCTATATGAGCCGGGGTCTTCTTCCCGGGCGAGTACCTGGACGCTATATCGTTGAATCTCGGGTCCTTCACCGTAACGATGCCGTGGACCGGCGCCTTCAGCTTCTCCGGATCCGCGTCTTTGAGATCCACGCCTGTAAGAAGCCTGAAGATCGTCTTCTTCCCCGTCTGCGGATAACCTATGATCCCTATCTTCATCTCATCCCCATCAAAATTTCACATGCGAGTGGTTTGTTTTTGAGCAGAACGTTAGAAACCGCAAGCGACCGAGGACGCAACGTCCGAGCGAGTGCTGAACTCAACTGAGTTCAGCCGAGCGGTTTCGCGCGAGCGACCGCAGGAAGTCCGGACACGCCGGGGCCGGACGAGCGTTTCTGCGAAAAACAAACCATTCGCGAGGTCACGCATACGGCTGAGTGAGTGAATGTCAAACTCATCGCCCCACAAAATCCAGCAGATCCAGGCCGATCTTCCGGAAAAGCTCCGCGAGCTTCCGCATCGGAAGCCCCAGGACGTTGAAATACGAGCCCCTGACGTCGTCGAAGACCATCGACCCCACGCCCTCTATGGAGAAACCGCCCGCCTTATCATAAGGCCCCAGAAGCCTGAAATACTTATCTACGTCGGCGATATTTATCTTTTTTATATAAAGAGTGGTCCTGTCGGAACCTGACGCGCTCCTCGATCGCGCGGCGTCTATCACGCAAATACCGGAATATACGCTGAGCCTGCTGCCGCTGAAACCTCTCAGCATCTTTCCGGCTTCGTCCTTTGTGCGCGGCTTGCCGATCAGTTTTCCCTTAAACAGCACCAGCGTATCGACGCCTATTATTATACCCTTTCTCCTCTTCCTTGCAACTGCTTCCGCCTTCCTTTTCGCGTTGCGTATCACAAGCGCCGCGGGCCGGCCCGCGGAGACGTGCTCTTCTGTGACGCCGCTCGGCACCGCGGAATGCGGTATATTGCAGCTTTTTAATATCTCGGACCGCCTTTTGGACCTGGAGGCGAGTATTATCCCGCTCATAGATTATCCCCGCACAGATATCCGGTAGAAAACGCCGCCTGCATATTGTAGCCGCCCGTCTTTGCGTCCACATCCAGCAATTCGCCCGCAAAAAACAATCCTTTGACCAGCTTCGATTCCATCGTCCCGGGATCTATCTCAGCCGTATCGACGCCGCCCTTCGTAACTATCGCTTCCTCGATGGGCCTGACGCCTTTTATCTTGAAGCTCAGACCTTTAAGGCCGTCTATAAGTCTCGCCCTGTCCTGCCTGGTCACCTGGTTAGCCTTTGACTCAGGATCTAACCGGCATATTGCGACAAAACCATCTATCATCCTCTGCGGCATCAACTCTCTAAGGATATTCTTCAACGACTTGTTGGGGTATCTTGACAACTCCCTCACCAGCCTATCGTCCAGCTTTTTCCTGTCAAGCGCGGGCTTAAGGTCGATAGAGATATGTACTTCCTTTTTAAGCTCCAAAAGCCCGAATACATCGGCGCTGAGATCGAGTATTGTCGGCCCGCTCAATCCGAAATGCGTGAATATAAGGTCGCCGGACCTCTTAGCCCGCTTTTTTCCTTCGAAGATTACGCTCGTCTCCACATTCTTCAAAGAAAGCCCCTGCCATGAACCGGGCAGCTTTGATCCGGTGACGAGCGGCACAAGCGCCGGACAGGCCTCTATTACATGATGCCCCAGCTTCCCGGCGAGCTTAAAACCGAATCCGGTCGAACCCGTCTCGGGATACGACAGCCCTCCCGTGCATACGGCTACAGAACCGGATTCGTACTCTACGCCGTCCGTAAGGACCGTTCTCTTTATGCCGTTTTCCGCCGGAACGATGTCCGCCGCCTCGCTCTTTAAAAGCGTTTTTACGCCGCCTTCCTCAAGGTACCTCTTCAGCGCCTCGAGTATGTCTTTCGAGCGGTCCGATCCGGGAAAGACCCTTTTTCCCCTTTCGACTTTAAGGGGCACGCCCCTCTTTTCAAAGAAATCCGTCAATTCTTTATTGAATACTCTCGAAAACGCGTTTCTTAAAAAACGTCCCTTTTTGCCGAAGCTTTCCATGTAGTCGTCTACATCTCCGGCATTCGTTATATTACACCGGCCCTTCCCCGAGATAAGAAGCTTCCTGCCCAGGATATCGTTCTTCTCGAGGAGGAGCGTCTTCCTTCCGCGCTCCGCGGCCCGTCCGGCCGCCATCATCCCGGCGGGACCGCCGCCTATTACAACTGAATCAAAGCGTCTTCTCTGCATTTAACCGCATCGCACGGAACGGGTGAAGTCTCTATACTAAGACTTAGAGTGACGGAAAAGCTCTCATTATGATCAAGCGTAAAACGCCAATTGGGGGCCAGGACCGAGCCCTGATAATTCTCTTCAAAACCTTTTTCCGACCGCGAAAAAGTAGTCACAGGAAACCGCCATAATGTGCACGCTTTCGAGGAATCCAGTGATACCGCAAGCTCGTTTGCGGCATCCGCGATCCGCACGCCCTTTATACTTTCGGCCTCTCCGCGGCTGTCTATATCGCAGCCCTTGCCGCCGAAAAAATAGCTGTATTGCCGGGAATCGGCGGCGGGCATTATAAACGGTATCTCGGTCGCGAAACGCAGAGTGATCTTTTTCCCTCCGGTATTCCTGATACGATAAGTGACTTTCAGCCCAGGGCCCTTCAGGGCGATCTCCTTGCTCAGCTTTACCGTCTGCCCGTAAGCGCGGCCTTCCCTCTTCAAGACTACGCGGTCTTTTTTATCCGCGATCTTATAATCATAACCGGAAACGGCAAAATCGCCTTTTTCGTCATAAGAGGATCTTTCGAGGTCCGGCAAAGCGGCATCTTCGGCCAGAAAACGATCCGAAAACATGGCTTTCCTGTATCTGTCGAACGGTATCTTTTTTAAGCCGCCGCCGGAGCCGCCCGCCTGCCTCAGCCGCAGCTCTTTACCTTGATCGTTTTCCAGTATTTCCGCCATATTTTCGTGGTAGAACTCTCTGTACCGCGTCAATACGTTCAGAAGGCTGAAAGATATCTTCTTTACGTCAAGTTCGACGACAGTCCCGCCGGAGGACGGCTTAACGCAGAGCCATATATCCTTGTTCTGCATGATGATCTCATCGCGGCCGTCGGCGTCGAAGTCCATGACCTCGCATCTTGACGCTTTTTTTGTCTTCAAGCCGTCATTATATATCTTCTCTGCCGTCAAGATATGCTCATACGTGGCCTTTCTCAGATGATAGAGATAGAGGCCTCCGAAAAGGCCGTGCCAATAGGCGCAATTGCATTGCCCTTTATACAGCTCTCCATATGCCTCTTTCAGCCTTCCGCCCGCGGTATTCCGCGCCTTGTCCAGCATATTGCTCACGTAGAGCATTCTCTTGTGCATCTGGTTGGCTTCGTGATATTTCGCGAAAAAGTTCCTGAAGAATCCTCCCCTTATGAACGGAAAATACCTGTCCTTCCTGCCTTCCCGCTCGAGCTCTTCCTCGATCCTCTGCATCGACAGCTCCGCGTCGACCGGAAGCGCCCATTTAAGCATCTCCTCGTATGAGGCAGCGGGTATATACACCGCGGCGGAAGGGCCGGTGCGTTTGATGTAGTCGGACGCTTTCATCGTGGCAAGCCAGCTTTTATTCTCCGTCAATCCCTTCAAGAATCTCTCCAGCCATTTCTGCTCATAGACAAGCTTGAACGTCCTCGGCCACTCGCCGAATTTTTCGACATCGTCTCCGTACGTAAAAAGAGGATTGCGCACCCTGGAAGCGACTTCTCTGATATAATCGAATGTCTCTCCGGGCTCCCTGAACGGCATGGTGTAGCGCAGTCTTTTGTCCGAGGGGAATACCCGGATAGAACTGCCGTTATCCTCGGTAATAAAATACCCGTAGGTGTCTTCTTTTTTTATTCCCGCGTATAAGAGGTGCGTATCGTCGAGTATTATATATTCGACGCCGGCCTTTGCCAGGCTCGAGACAAGATGAGGCTCCCATGTGCGCTCAGGTATCCAGGCTCCCCTGGCATCCGTATGGAAGACGGAGGATATGTAGCGCCTCATCGATACCGTCTGCCCGATCCTGTCCTTCTCGGGTATGATCGAAAGTATGGGCTCATACATCGCCCCTCCCACGAGTTCCGCCCGGCCGTCCTTGACCATCCCCTTTACGGTCTCTATTGTCCCGGGAGCGTTCTTCGCCAACCACTCGAGCAGGCTTCCGGAAAAATGTAGGTTCCACTTTATTCCGGTGTACCTGGAAATAGTATCCAGGAAGGGTATGTAGCATCTGTCGCATACCCTTTTGACGACATCGTCGAAATTGCCGACGGGCTGATGAAAGTGCAATACGAGTACGAGATCGGCCTTATTTGTCATTATCTTGTTATCTTCCTATAAAGGGACATGTATTCGAGGGCGGAACGGCGCCATGAAAAATCAAGCCCCATGCCGCGCTTTTGCAGCCTGGCCCACTCGCCGGCTTTGCGGAATACTCTCATAGCCCTTTCCAGCGCATCCATAAAACCTCCGGAGCTCGCTTCGATGAATTTAAAACCGTTTCCCTTCCCCGGATAGGCTGAATAATCGATTATAGTATCGTCGAGGCCGCCCGTCGCCCTTACGACCGGAATAGTCCCGTATTTAAGGCTATACAGCTGATTAAGGCCGCACGGTTCGTACCGGGAAGGCATGGCGAACATATCGACGCCCGCCTCTATCATATGTGCGAGCTTGTTGTCAAAAGCTATGGAGATGGAGACTTTACCCTTGT
>CAZYBX010000065.1:0-8052 GCA_964645565.1 uncultured Planctomycetia bacterium
GAAACAAAATAAGGCACATCCTCATGCCTCTTCTCGAAAAAGAATTTAATCCGAATGTAAAAGAAAATCTTTCTTTTATAGCGATGATATCCGGCGCGGAATTCGATTATTTAAACGATGCCGCGCGCCGAAAAGCGAAAAAGATCGCAAATTCCGCAGGAGCGGCCGTCACCGTAGGGATAAAAAAACTTTTGCGGCAACACATAGCGCTGCGCAGGCTTATAACCAGGAATATCATAGAAAGCCTGAAAGGGGACCTGCGAAAGATCGGGTATAGACACTGGCAGGGCATCGAAGCTATATTATCGGATGCCCGCAAGACGCACCTTGACCTCCCGGGCGGGATAAAGGCGCAGAAGATGAAGGACGAGATCACCTTTTCAAAAAAAGCGGCCGGCCGGGTCAAGGCGGAAAAACAGCAAAAGGTGAGACACCTCGATATCCCCGGCGAATTGCGTATGCCGGAATTAGGGATGAAGCTGCATTCGGAAATCGTCGGCGCCGTACCGAAATTCAAAAAAGGGAAAAAGCGTAAGAGAGTCGAATATATAAACGGCGATGCCGTCTCAGCCCCGCTTCTCGTAAGGACTTGGCGCAGCGGCGACAGGATGCGGCCGTTCGGCATGAGGTCATACAAAAAGCTGCATGATATATTCATAGACGAAAAGACGCCAAGGGAGATGCGGAGCAGCATCCCCCTGGTCCTGTCGAAAAACAAGATACTATGGGCTGCGGGGTTGAAGATATCCGAGCACTGCAGGGTAACCGGGGACGTAAAAAAGATAATAAAGCTTTCCATCAGCCCGCTGGCGGATAAATAATATCTTGCCATTAAATCCTTATCTTGGTATAATTAAGGCGCAAAAAAATAGGAATATGACATATGACCGCGAAAGTCCCTAAGCCCGTAGACAAGAAAAAAGACACGGAAAAGAAAAACGGCAGGAACCTTTTTATGTGGCTTCTTATCGCCCTTGCCGCGCTTTACATCTTGAGGTTGGGCACCCTTAACCTTGAAGGCCCTTCCGTCGAGATAGCCTACGGAGAGTTCTACCGGGCGCTGTCGGGCAGTGATACGGCAAGATACGTCGCGTCGGCCGTTATGAAGGAGAACACGATCGAGGGGAGGATGTCTACGGGAGAAAAGTTCACCGTAAACGTCCCGGAACGCGACCCTGACCTGATCCAGACGCTCCGGGCCAACGTCCCGGACTTTAAGATAGTGCCGCCTAAGACATTTCTCCTAAACGTGTTCTATTCCTTTGTCCCGACCATACTGTTTATAGCGCTTCTTTGGTTTTTATTTTACAGAGGGGCGTCTCAGGGCGGCGGTAAATTGCTGTCTTTCGGTAAATCGAGAGCCAGGCTGCAGCCGGAAGGAAGGATGCGCGTGACGTTCGAGGATGTCGCGGGAGTGGATGAGGCGAAAGAAGAGCTGAAAGAAGTCATCGAGTTTTTAAAAGACCCGAAGAAATTCCAGAGATTGGGCGGCAAGATGCCCAAGGGAGTCCTTTTGATAGGACCGCCGGGCGCCGGAAAGACCCTTCTGGCAAAAGCAGTCTCCGGCGAAGCGGGGGTGCCTTTTTTCAGCATATCGGGTTCTGATTTCGTCGAGATGTTCGTGGGTGTCGGCGCGAGCAGGGTACGGGACCTTTTCGAACAGGCCAAGAGGAGCGCCAAGCAGACTCAAAAAGGCGCCATTGTATTTATAGACGAGATAGACGCCGTAGGGCGCCAGAGGTTTGCCGGCATAGGCGGAGGGCACGATGAGCGGGAGCAGACCCTGAACGCCCTTTTGGTGGAGATGGACGGTTTCGACACGCAGGAAGGCGTCATTCTGGTGGCCGCCACCAATAGGCCCGATGTCCTGGACCCGGCGTTATTGCGTCCCGGCAGATTTGACAGGATAGTCGTGGTCGACAGGCCGGACATCGTCGGCAGAGAGGCGATTCTTAAGGTCCACGCAAAAGACGTAAAGCTCGATAAGGTGGTCGATCTGAACAAAATAGCCAGGCAGACACCCGGCTTCTCCGGGGCCGACCTGGCTAATCTCATAAACGAAGCGGCCCTTTTAGCGGCGAGAAAAGACAAGAAGGCCGTGATGATGGAAGACCTGCAGGAAGCTACGGAGAGGGTGATGGCGGGACCGGAGAAAAAATCCAGGGTCATCAGCAAGGAAGAGAAGAAGCGGACGGCTTACCACGAGGCAGGCCACGCGCTGCTGTCCCTCGTTGTCCCCGAAGCGGACCCCATGCACAAGGTCACCATATTGCCGCGCGGCATGGCCCTCGGGTACACCATGACTCCGCCGACGGAAGACAGGCATACCTACACAAAAAAGAAGCTTATGGCGATGATAATAGTCTCTCTGGGGGGACGCGCCAGCGAACAGATCGTCTTCAATGAGATCAGCAGCGGCGCCCATGAAGACCTGAAGAAAGTGACCGAGACCGCAAGGACCATGGTGACCAGGTTCGGGATGAGCGAAAAGCTGGGGCATATGGTCTTCGGAAAACCTCACGAGAACATCTTTCTCGGCAGGGACCTGGGCGAAGAGAGGGACTACAGCGATGAAACGGCGAGGATCATAGACGAAGAGGTCAAAAAAATAGTGGACGAATGTTATGCGTCGGCAAAAAAGCTCTTGACGGGGCATCAAAAAGAGCTTGAAGCGCTGGCCAATAGATTGCTTGAGAAAGAAGTAGTATGCGATGACGAGGCAAGGGAAATGCTCGGCCTTAAGGCCGGGAAGGAAAGCTGACAGGCTCGACATCTCCTGGGGCAGGTTCGAATTAGCTCTTTCGAAAAGAACGTATATAATGGGCGTATTGAACAGGACGCCGGATTCGTTCAGCGACGGCGGAATTTATATGTGCGAAGATGACGCCGTAAGGCATGTCGTCGAGATGGAAGCCGACGGCGCGGACATGATAGACATCGGAGGAGAATCTACAAGGCCGGGATCCCAAAGCGTCCCCGCCAAAGAAGAGATGGACAGGGTCATCCCCGTTATCGAGAGGGCTGCTTCGAAAATAAAAATTCCTATATCGATAGATACATCGAAATCCGAGGTGGCCGAGCAAGCGCTGCGAAGCGGGGCCGCCGTCATAAATGATATAACCGGATTAAGGGGCGACCCCAAAATGGCGGGGGTTGCAGCCGCCTACGGGGTGCCTGTCGTTGTCATGCATATGAGGGGCACGCCGGCGACGATGCAGGACCGCCCCAGCTATGATTCGCTTTTGAGCGAAATCGCCCAGAGCCTTAAAGGCTCGATCGAGATCGCCCGGCGCGCCGGGATAAGCGAAGATAGAATAATAGTGGACCCCGGCATAGGGTTCGGTAAGACGGTCCGGCATAACCTGGAAATAATAAAGAACCTCGATTTTTTTAAATCGCTCGGGAGGCCGATATTATCCGGCGTTTCGAGAAAATCGTTTATCGTCAAGATTCTCAAGGAGAGCGGGATCAGAGATGCTGATATAGAATCCACCGGCAGGCTGGCCGGCACTATATCATCGTGCGCCCTCTCTATATCAAAAGGCGCGAATATATTACGCGTTCACGACGTAAAGGAAGCCGTACAGGCGGCGAGGATAGCCGACGCGATAGTGAGGAGTTGAGATGCCTCTGGCATTGGAACTTGCGAATATCTGGAAGATCACATTAGAGATCGCCATATTGTGGTTTATATTCTATATGGTCCTCCTGTTCATCAGGGGAAGCCGGACCGTCCAGCTCATAAAGGGGCTGATCATCATACTGATCCTTTTGGTATTGACCCAGCAGCTTGGCCTTACCACGATAAGCTGGATAATCACGAAGATATTCCCCATATCGGTCCTGGCCTTCCTTATTATATTCCAGCCCGAGCTCAGGAGGGGGCTGGCAAGGCTCGGCCAGTTCGGCGCCATGCTGAAAGAGGAGAGGGTGATCGATGAGATCGTAAAGTCCGCGAGCATCCTTTCCAAAAAAAAGATCGGGGCGCTGATAGCTATTGAAAGGGAGGTAGGGCTGCGGCCTTATATAGAAAGCGGAGTCACCATAGAAAGCAAGGTCACCAGCGAGCTGATAAACACCATATTCATGCCCAACACGCCTCTTCACGACGGAGGAATCATCATACAGGGGGCGTCAATAGTCGCGGCGGGCTGCCTGTTTCCTTTATCCCAGGACCAAAGGCTAAGCAAGACCACCGGCACCAGGCACAGGGCCGCCATCGGCCTTACCGAAGAGACAGACGCCGTTGTCGTGGTGGTGTCCGAGGAAACGGGAGCTATATCGGTATCCATCGCCGGCAAGTTGACGCGCGATCTCGACAAAGAGACGCTGTCGAAGATATTGAACAATCTGTTTACCTCGCAAAAGCAAAGGAAGAGTATATTCGACTTTTTGGGGAGGCGAGCCAGTGAGACTTAAAAGATGGATCATGAATAATCTGGGGCTCAAGGTACTCGCGCTTATCCTGGCAATAGGCACATGGTTTTACATCAACAAAGAACTCACTAAGGTAAAGACCGAAGAGGAAAAGGCGATATTCAGCATGCTCCATTATGACGTGATCTCTAAAAAATTACCGATTCAGGTCACGATTGTGGGGAAGGTGGTTCCGGGCTACGAAATAGACACCGCAGGGATAACGGTAGAACCGGCCGCGTGCGCCGTGATCGGGCCGAAGAACCTGCTGGAGAGTGTGGATATCGCGCGCACCGTCCCTATAGATATAAGCGAGTACACGCAGAGCGTCTCCAAAGAACTTGCGCTTGCCCCGATAGCAAAAGGCCTTGAGCTCAAGAATTATTTCGTTAAAGTCCATATTCCTATCGTGAAAGAGGGGGAAGCTCAGAAAGCAAAAAAGCAGAAGTAGAGACAGATAAGATGATGCTCGGCGTCAACATAGATCATGTAGCTACATTGCGGCAGGCCAGGCGCGGTGTATCGCCCGATCCGGCGGAAGCCGCAAGTATATGCGAAAAGGCGGGGTGCGACTCTATTGTCGCGCATCTAAGGGAAGACAGAAGGCATATAAACGACCGTGACGTATCTATATTAAGGAAGGTGATAAAGACCCGCTTCAACCTTGAGATGTCCGCAAGCGAAGAAATAGTAAAGATCGCCGTGGAAATAAAGCCGGACCAGGCCACGCTGGTTCCGGAAAAAAGGGAAGAGATCACCACGGAAGGCGGGCTTGACGTAATTTCGGGGCTGGCAAGAATAGCGGATGTGACCGCAAGGCTTGAATCGAAAGGCATAAAAGTAAGCCTTTTTATCGACCCCGAACGGGAACAAATAGAAGCGTCGAAGAAAGCCGGCGCCGGAATAATAGAGCTTCACACCGGACGATACGCGAACTCGGAAGGGCGGGCGGGGACTGAAAAGGAATTATCGGCTATCAAGACCTCGGTAGAAATCGGACGGGACCTCGGGTTGACAGTAAATGCCGGGCACGGCCTGGATTACGCGAATGTCGGGAGGATAGCCGCGATTGAAGGAATAGAGGAACTAAATATCGGGCATTCCATCATAGCGCGTTCGGTATTCGCGGGGCTTGAAAATTCAGTAAAAGAGATGTTGGCGCTCTTGAGATAGATCACCCTATGCCGAAAGTATTGAAAAGAAGGAAAAGAAATACGCACAAAGGCGATTACGGCCATGTGCTCGTTGTGGCCGGCTCTACGGGTATGACAGGCGCCGCATACCTCGCCGGCGAGGCAGCCCTATTGACCGGCAGCGGCCTGGTGACATGCGCGATACCCAGGAGCCTAAACGCCATAATGGAAAAAAAGCTTACCGAAGTGATGACCTTCCCCGTCGAAGATAAACGGAAAGGTCATTTTATTTCGAGCGGGCGCGCCCGGATTGTCGATTTCTCAAAAAAGACCGATGTTGCCGCTATAGGGCCGGGGCTATCGCAAAAGGCGGAAGTAAAGAAATTAGTCAAAGGTCTCATCCGCGATCTCGATGTCCCCATAGTGCTGGATGCCGATGGAATAAATTGCATCGCAGGCGAAGCGGATATATTGAAAAAAGCGAGGTCCGACATCGTGATCACTCCGCACCCGGGGGAGATGTCGCGCCTGATAAAGAAAAAGGCGGACAAAATACAGAAAAACCGTAAAATGACCGCCGATGAATTTTCCAAGAGATACGGCGCGACTGTCGTATTAAAAGGCCACAGGACGGTCGTCTCCTCTCCTGACGGAAAGACATATATCAACACAACGGGCAATCCCGGCATGGCCTCCGGCGGCATGGGAGATGTTTTAACCGGTATGATCGCGAGCCTTATAGGCCAGGGCTATTCGCCGTTCGAGGCCGCAAAAAAGGGTGTATATCTACACGGCCGCGCGGGCGATCTGGCCGCGAAAGAAAAGGGCGAAGCGAGCCTTCGCGCGCAGGATCTGCTGGACAATATTCCGGCAGTGACAAAATAACTGTTATTTGACATCAGCGCCGGGGTAGCTCAATGGCAGAGCAGGGGTTTTGTAAACCTCAGGCTGGTGGTTCGAGTCCACTCTCCGGCTCCACATTCCGCGAAGCGGAAGATATTAATTTTTCGGGCAGGTACCAAAGTAGCCAAATGGGGCGGGCTGTAAACCCGTTGGCGTGAGCCTTCGAAGGTGCAAATCCTTCCCTGCCCACCACTAAAACGTTCGGGCTTCGGGGCTGAAAAGTGAGGAATGGGCTTTTCACCCCTCCGCCCTGCGGCAAGGAGAAGAGGCCGGGCAGGACTGGCGTCCGAACGTTTTTAAGAATCGACGCGCGACGAATAAG
Source organism: uncultured Planctomycetia bacterium (assembly GCA_964645565.1). Classification (GTDB taxonomy): domain Bacteria; phylum Omnitrophota; class Gorgyraeia; order JAHIPI01; family JAHIPI01; genus BS750m-G14. The sequence continues at coordinate 6,775 of CAZYBX010000065.1, forward strand.
GAGCGCGCGATTGTCGATGGGCGCGAGATAGTGAGCGCCCTCTGTCGAAAGGAGAAAAAGTTTTCTCCCTAATATTCCTCTTTCAAAAAATTGCGTGAGCGAGGGCGCCAAATCCTTCCCTATACGATGCGGGAGTAGTTCAGTGGTAGAACACTAGCCTTCCAAGCTGGTTGCGAGGGTTCGATTCCCTTCTCCCGCTCCATTCTACTTCGCACATGGATGCGTTTCGGAGAAGTGTGGCTTCGCAGGAATAGGTCCTACGAAGCTGAATGCGAAAGCAATTCAGCGAAGTAGACCGGCACTTACTAGTATGAGCGGTTGCCGGAATCGAAGTGAGCGAGCGCGCGACGTGCAGGAGCGAAAAGCGCATGCTTCGAAGTGACACCCCAGATAGCGTCAGCGAGCGAGTGGCCGACCCGAGCATCCTGGCGAGCCTGAAAGTAGTTTGCGGCGAGCCGAGCGAGGGCGCCGATTCCCTTCTCCCGCTCCAAATTCGCGCGTGCGCGAATTTGTCCCAAAGGATGCGACGAATAGGAACATCCGTGGGACTACCATAAAGCGGAGTGTCCCTAAAAGGACGGCAAAAGCCAGAAATTCGCGATTCGATCTTTTTTGAAAAAAAATCGAAAAAAGACTTGACAAAAGCGGGGTATATGCTATAATTTACGCTCCGTGTCGGACATCTGTGGCATAACCATATCATAACGCACTGCACTAAAAGGCGTTATCTTTTTTTAACTTAAAAATGTAAAGCACTCACAAAGTGAAATATCCTGACAAGTTTATAGAAAAGATCGCATCCGAATACCATTCGGGAAAATCCGCGCGTGAGGTAGGCGATGCGCTAAGCATCTCCTGGAGAAAAGTGATCTACCTTATGAATAAGCACGGCATCTCCAGGCGGACCAGAAGCGACGCGATCTATTTACAGCATAATAAACAGATAGCCCCGTATAAGATCAAGACACATCTGACTCCCGATGAAGATAAATTGAAAGGGCTCGCGTTAGGGCTGTTGTGGGCCGACGGCTACAAAGGAAATCCATATACCCTCAGAGCGCATTCTTCCGAACCGACAATCATTAACATTTTGATCAGCTTCCTGACTTTGATCTGCGGCGTGCCGAGAGAGAAGATCAGGATATCAATTTCGACCTCGGACGGCTTGGACGTAAAAGAAATGGAGAATTACTGGTGCGATAAGCTCAATATACCTCTGTCCCAATTTTACAAGACAACGGTCTTTGCTAAGAGAGGGAAGAATCACCATGATAGGCG
>CAZYBX010000066.1:0-7725 GCA_964645565.1 uncultured Planctomycetia bacterium
CTATTTTTCACGCCATCTACCGCCTGCTGAAGAGCGGTGATTATCTTTTCGGCGTCTTCCGCAGTGCATTCATAACTGGAACCTGAAAGATTGCCTATTAACTCGATTTTTTGTATCGCATTAGTCACTCTCTTTGACGCCAATCTTTTAAACTTATCCTGCTTGCTTTCAACTTCTGACATCTTTACCTCCTTTTAGTCCTCTTTTTATTTATTTGCATTTTTTACTTTGTGATGTGTGATTATTTTACTACTCGGACATACTTTTGGCAAGGTTAAAAGGTGTGGATTCCCGCTTTCGCGGGAATGACAGGGGTTGAGATTGCTTCGGGTGCTATGCGGCCTCGCAATGACGTGGCGGAGAGTGACCTCCTCTCCGATTTTACGCCTAAGCTATGCCTCTTGTTTTCGGCCTTCCGCGGTCAAGAGACCCTTTTTAATGGCCCTGGAGGCGGCATCGTAGCCGGACTTCCAGAGGAGGCGCTTGTCGTCTTCGGTTAGATCAAACTTGATGGTAGAAATGGAGCCTGTGCGGATGGGGATGGTTTTGGCCCACTTTGCCTTCTCAACGTAAATCCTCTCATGAGCCACCTGCATAGTCTCGAATATCCTCATTATATATGAGCCTATATTGGCCGGCACGCTGGGCGGCAGGCCTTCTTCTTCCGAAATAAGCTTAAGGCCGATTGTCGTTTTAAGGCCTTCATTGTCGTCGAACGTCGCGATAGGGTAATTGGCCAATACCCCGCCATCCACTATTAAAGCCTTATCCTTAATATTCGCCCTGAAAAAGAAAGGTATGCTCATGGACATCCTGACGGCCTCGGCGATTTCAAGGTCCGCGCTGTTGTCGCGGTCGAACTGCAGGAGTTGTTGATTTACGATATCTACAGCGAAGACTCTTAGATAAACGGGGGCCGACTTAAAGTCGGTCACTCCTTTATTTTTCAAGAGGCCCTTTATCCATTGATAGAAATTGGCCGTTTTATAAATGCCATAGCCGGCGGCCTGGAAAAATACCGGTAAAATACGAAAGAGATTGACCAGCCATTTTCTTTTATCCGCGAAGATGCCGACATTCGCGAAGTCATTGAAGTTTTTTTCCCATAATATATTCTTTATCTCATCCGCGTTATATCCCGCGGCCGCGAGCGCCGCCGTTATAGCGCCCGCAGAGGTCCCGGCCACACGGCCAAATGTAACGCCTTCTTCCTCCAGGCGCTTAAACGCCCCGATCAGGGCAATGCCTTTTACTCCCCCGCCTTCAAAAACGCCGTCGTATTTGATCTTATCCGTCATTTTTAACCTGCTTCTCCGCGGGAAGATGAAAATGTCCCCTATGAGCTAAACAAAATTAATCTCTATTTTTCTGCCCAGGGCGCGTGACATATTGTTAAGCGTGGACAGCGCGATGTTTTCCTTGCCTTTCTCAATACGGGATATCAATTGCTGAGAAACACCCAGCTTGCCAGCCAGTTCTTTTTGCGATAAGCCCTGCTCTTGTCTTATATCACGGATCTGCCTGCCTGTTTCTTCGCTTAGCGCGCTCTTGATTTTCAGAGACTCTTTTCTGAAACTGACCCCCTTGCCGCGATACTTCTCAAGTAGTTTTTCATATATAGCCTGCCAAAAAACTATGCGCGCGTCATTCCATTTATCCGCGCGCATCCTTTTTTTGATGGCGGCCCAGTATTTACAAAATATAAGAGGATCTATATAGTCTCCGAAGACCTCTTTCGGATCATTTTTACGGGATAGCAATAAGGCCGCCAAAAAGACAAAATTATTGCGCTTAGGGTCTTTCAATATCCTTTTGGCTTGAGAGACACTTATCTTCCTATCCCATAACCAGTCGTTTTTCATGCCTCACCCAAGTACCGTTCGATTATCTTATCGATTTCATTTTTGAAATGTTTCTCCATGATCTTGAAATCTGCTTTCCTATTCGTGGCCAGCGCCAATACTCCATCGATCATATCCATTCTGTCAAACGTCCGAAACCATCTTATAAGGCTTTCTACCATTATCGCATCGCAATATTTGCCAGTAAACTTGGAAAGAGGAAGAAATGTATGTGATAGAAAATAGACATCGAAAAAATCCTTCGCATCGGATCTGCCGCCGGCAAATTTCATCTGTCCTGCTTCATCGGCGCCTTTAATAAAACCGGTAAGGGCGTGCATCTTCCTTATATATATGTCCTCCAGCGATAGGACCTTTATCCCGTCCACCATCCTGGTCTTTTTTATAAGCCTGACGATATCTTCCACAAAATCAATTTTTAAAATCTCATTCTTAGCAAAATACACGTTATAAACCATCACCTTTACCATGTCCTTTTTCATAGACTGCGCTGCGAGCTTAATCTCTGTATCTAAAGCATCCCTCAAGATTCCGATTACGCGGTTAACTTCTAATGGATTAAAGTGAGGCGTAAAAAAATCGAGGTCTACAGACAGCCGATGCTGGAAATAAAAGAGGCTGAGCGCCGTCCCTCCCGCCAGATAGAACTTATCTATTTTGCCGGCAAGCGCTTTAAGTACCGACTGCTGGTATTTTGTGATCTTATCCTTTTTCATACCATCAAGTATACAACATAAATGTTGTATTGTCAAGTATTTTACAACTTATATGTTGTATTTTATTTTGACAGAAAGGGGCCGTATTCCTGCGGAATGGGCTTAAGGTTAATATAGAGATTTTGGATGCAAAAGCGGAAAGTTTACAGTATAATAGAGGCGTCTTATAAGCTTGGGAAAGATGCTGGCCCGTGAAAAGATGTGTTGGTCGTTAACGCAACTCTACATGCGGAAAGGCGTTAGGGCAAGGTGAAACGTCTCTACTATGTGTTATTAGTTTTACTCGCGGTTTCTTTTCTTTTCCTGCACTTCTCTCACGGATCAGAATACACGCCTATTCTAAAATACACCCTCGCAAAAGTAGTTATCCGGGTAGTTGACGCGGCCACCGGTCAGGGCATAGCCGGCGCCTCGGTATCGCTGAGCGCGTCGGGATACTCGTCCTCAGCCGGCACAAATCAGGCCGGAGAAGCGCTTATAAATGATGTCCCCGTTCCGAGCGGCGCATACCGTAATATCACAGTAAACTGCGGCGCGGCCGGCTATTCGGGCGCCGGTAAAACTATCAGGGTGGTTGACAGCGCCTCCACACAAAATTTTACCGTCGCGCTCAGCAAGTCTTCGTATGAATCTCCCCCTTCGACATCGGGAGGTATATCCAGCCATACGCACGATACCCCGCTTGATAAACCCACGATACCTTTGCCCGACTATACTTATGAGGGGATGGGCGCGATAGTATCTCCGCCGACAAAAGATACCGGATACACGCCCGGCATTACCCCCCGCAAGTTTAAACCGCGGGAAGAAAAAGAAGATACTCAGTTTGTCGAGAAACGGGCCTCCGCTTCCGGCGCCGGTAATTTGAAGACACCTATCATAGCGGATATCGAAGGCGGAATAGTCGCGATAGAAGACGGACATGCGGTCGCGTATTTCAATAGGAGCGGGGCGATACAGTGGAGATTCCCGGATGGGAGCCGGGACGACTATGGAGCTTACACTTTTTTTGGCAACGATATCTCGGATCACGGGACGTATCTCGCGGCGTCGGGGTCGGGCGTCCTGAAATTTGCCGCGGGCGGCAATGTGCCGGTCTGGAGGTTTACCGGAAGTCATTCTATGTTTGACTGCGTGGCGATCTCCGGAAACGGCAGATACGTCGTATCCGGCAACCGCGCGGGCGAGGTCTATCTATTTGCGGGAGACGATACAGATACAGGCAGCGGCGGCGAATCGCTGCCCGAGCCTGCCAACGCCTGCAAGTGGAAAATAGACGAAGGCGGTGACTTCATCAGGAAGATCGATATCTCCTATGACGGCCGGTACATAGCCGTTGGCGGTTCAAGCGCTATTTACCTGTTGGACAGGGAGGCCTTTATGTCGGCGCCGGAACATACGGGGGCGGGCGGCGCTATCTGGAGCATTCCTGTCGAGGATGAAATACAACATATAACCATCTCGGACAGCGGCGACTACGTAGCCGCGAATATTTGTCTACAGAGGCAGGGCACCTTATACGTATGCTCAAGAAGCAGCGGACGGCCCCTCTGGACTTACGGCTTTGAGTCGGGGCATCAGGCTTCGTCAGCCATATCGGGTGACGGCAGGTATGTCGCTTTGGGTACCGGAGGCAGAATATACGAATTCTTAACCACCGGCGGAGGAAGGCCGCTTTGGTCATGCAAAAAAAGCGATTACTGGACAGCGGTGGATATTTCATTCGATGGTAAATACATATACGCCCACAGGGGGTATGTCCATGGACGCAACCGATGGTATGACCGCACCTATCTCTGGGACAGGGATTATTTCACTAGGCGGCCTTATACCGAGAGGCCGTTTGCGTGTTATGATTCGACTTCGACCAGCCAGACCTGGATCTCCATGAGCGAGACAGGAGATATATTGGTGTTTTTAGACGGCGGCAGGTTGAGAGTGGAGAGGCCCACGCCGCGATTATTGCTGGATCTGGTAAAAGGATTCATGGCCGGCCGTGCTTATTGTCCGGAGCTGCCCTGGTGCGACAGGCAGAAACTGCGCGTCTTCATCACGAATCCCGGCCAGGCGGTTTCCGGAGCCACGCTTAAAGGCGTTCTTTATCTTCCTATGGCGCAATTTGCCGAAAGCGGTTTTGAGCTGGTGACGAGTTCCCGGGAAGATGAGAATGAGGCGGCGACAATCGAGGATATTATGGGCGAGATCGCCGCAAATTTAGAGACATCCACGGAAGTTTTCAACGGCAGACTATCCTTGGCCGGACACACGAGCATCGACGGAAGGCTGGAATTCGATATTCCGAAATTATTTGATGTCGCCCCTATCTTTACGTGGGGGATGACCGCCGCTCTCTTAAGCGGACGCAGTTATACTGAGTTCGATAACGCGGACCTGGTAGGCTGGGCATATAATCAGCTTACGCCGGGGACGACAGAGCCCGATGTTTACAGGTTCGTTTGGGAGTCAGAGGCCGGAGCCCAGCCTTCGACTCCGCCGGAAGGGTCGGATGAGCCGGGCGCCGGGCCGCCTACGGGTTTTGTGATCTCCGGCAGATTTCCGTCGAACTGGGACCGCCTGATCTCGATTTGGAATAGATTCAGGCACCCGCCGGACGAAGCTGCGGAAGAGGATGAGGGCGCCGGAGCCGGTGGTCAGCCCGGCGGTGCTGGTGCTGGCGCAGGAGCTGGTGCCGGAGCAGGGGCTCAACCAGGCGGTGGCGCCGGAGCAGGCGCTGGTGCCGGTCAACCGCCAGGAGCCGGCGCAGGTGCTCAGCCAGGCGTGGGTGCTCAGCCAGGCGTGGGTGCTCAGCCAGGCGCAGGGATACCGGCAGCGGGAGCAGTTCCGCAGGCGCCTCCAACAGCAGGATTTCGGGCATGGGTAAATAGATTATTGCCTCAACGGGGCGCTGTCCCAACACAACCGGCCCAAGCACCTAGGTGGCCATGGATAAGGTCTGCCCAGGCGCCGCAGGCTCCGGAAATGCCTGTCCCTGTGCCACCGGCTAAAGACCACACGTGGCCGTGGTGGATATTGGCAGCTTTATATGCATATTGCTCACTGGTCCTGCACATTATAGCTAAAAGAACCAATACACCCAAAGCATGGCTCGCATGGCTCCCCGTCATAAATTTCTATCTCATGTGCAAGATCGCCCGCAGGCCGGGCTGGTGGTTCTGGCTCCTGCTGATTCCGCTGGTTAATATCGTTATCGGCGTAATCGTGTGGGTTGGAATATCAAAGGCTCGCAACAAAGCCGGCTGGCTTGGCGCATTAATGCTGCTGCCTGTAATTAACCTCGTTATCCCCGGCTATCTGGCCTTCTCAAAATAAAGCGGAGAGTACCTAACTCGCCCTCTCTCCGGCAGCTAATAATACATTTGCGTCAAATTCGGTAGAATTTTTGAACGATTGGTCTATGTCCCGGACCTTGTCATATGCGAGAAAGTGAATTACTTCGTCAAGCTTTAGGGCGGGGCTCGAAAAAGTAGGGCGACGCAACTCGCTAAAGACTTTGCGTTTTCTATCTTCAGACGCGATAATGAAAAGTGGGTAATTCGAATTCGGGGCCTCGGTGCGCAAATCCGATAGGCGCAATATGCCGGAATAGATAGAGGTTTTATGCTCGATTTCGAACGCTGATTTGATAGAATATTGTCCGAACTTCCAAACGACATCTATGTTCTTTATCGTCAAAGGAACATCCAGCACTTCGTGAAATTCCGGAAGGACTATCTCCTTGAATTTATGACCCTCGTATTGTTTGTTTTGATCGCTCTTAGGAACCCACACCTTCAATCTTGCAAGCACCCCAAGGCGGATCAGCCTCCATTGCATTTCGACGTGTTCGCTAGGCGAAATCTCAATCTGCTCTTCTATCTCCTCGCTAATTATTCTCTTTTGCTCGGGAATTCGAACCAAATCTTCCTCTTTTTCCAAGGTCTTAAGAACGCCTGTCATGTCGCCGAACCGTTTGGTAAAGCTTTCGACAGCCTCTTCGTTTATCATGCTCAGGCCTCTGGGTCTATAGTACTCTTCGTAACCCAAAAGAGGGTTTAGATCTTGAAGAGGCACGTTTACTTTTTCTTCGTTTACAATGAAATACATCAGCTCCCAAGTATCTCCACCCGTCGTTTCCTTCCAGAAATAGCGAGCCAAGTCTCTGCTTCTCACCTTTGCCGCAACTTCGCCGACTACTCGGATGCAACCGCGGTTATAAATCAAAAGGATATCTCCCGTTTTCATTTTACCCCAACGTGTTTCGTTCATTCTCCCGGGTACCGATCCCCATACCACGAACGGAACATTGTTGTAGATTTTTTCAAGATTTTCTATCTCATGGGAGGGCAGAAATCTTCTAATTTCCGATAAATTGCGCTTTCGCTGGATGGTATCTTCGTAATGACGCTCTGCGGCAGGATTACCGCCGGCAACAACAATAAAAAAACTTCTTAGATTAACCATGTGCCACCTAGTGGGATTATATTATACCATTATTTTACTCCGGGAAATGAATCTTGGCAAGATAAAACACTATTTGAGCTAATGATCATAGGGCCTGATTCGGTACACGATTAAGCAATTTTAAGATTATGCAGTCTGCGCTGTATTCTTTTCTGCTCCGCCGGCTTAAGCGGTATAGGCTCTATCTCAACTTTAACTTTAAAGCCGACGAAAAGCAACACTTTCAAAAGTGTGGGCAGGCTGCTAAATTCATTATTTTCTATTTTAGAAATATGCTGTTGCGTAACACCTGCCTTTTCGGCTAGCTCTCCCTGAGTAAGATTATTCTTTATCCGATAGTCAATGATATTTTTCACCAAAGCGGTTTTTTGTTGCTCTAACTCATATAATTCTTTGAAGTAGGGATCTTTTAGTTTTTCCTTTAGATGTTCATCTACCTTCTTTAGCATTATTTTCATCTTAATCACCCTTCCTATTTATTTGCAATACTGCCTTCTTATCTTTAATTGCCGCAGCAATATGTCTCCTTGGCGTGCGGAAAGGGCAACATATGCCCAAATTGCTCCAATAGCTCTTTCTTTGCGAAAAACTTGCGCTGGGTTGTTATATCTAAAGAATCTATAAACTCTTCGACCGGTTTTCGTTTGACTTTTTCTAAATAATGACATTCAACCAGTTTCAATACC
>CAZYBX010000067.1:0-7668 GCA_964645565.1 uncultured Planctomycetia bacterium
TTGAAAATTGCTCAGAACCGCCGGCTAACATAATATTTGTTTTTCCCAATCTTATTAAATCGAAAGAATAGCCTATAGAATAATTGCCCGCGGCGCATGCGTTAGGAAGAACATAATTTGGCCCTTGTATTCCCAAGCTATAGCCGACATTATCAGCTATGGCATTGCTTGGATATTTTACAATAGTTGCTACCCATATATCATCCTCACCTTTTTCAACCCAATGTCTATCTATCTGCTCTATGGATTGTGCGTCAGCCATTGTTGTACCAAGTATGACGCCAGCACGTGCTTTCTTAATTTCTGTAGAAGATATCTTCGAATCTTCAAGCGCTAATTTTGACGCCGCTACCGCGAACTGCGACGCCCTCCCCATGTCTTTTATATATTTTCGCGAGATAAAATCCGACGCGTCAAAATCCCTTACTTCACCGCCCCTGTGGCTGTCATATTTGGATGTATCAAAAGTAGTCACCTCGCTTATGCCGGATTTGCCGGCAACGAGGTTCTTCCAGAAATCGTCCTTGCCGATACCTATCGACGATATGACACCCAATCCTGTTACAACGACGCGCCTCTTCATAAATGCCTATTTAATAAAGCTGTTAACGAGCTCGACCACCTGCTTAAGGTTGGTCATCTTTGTGAGGTTTTCCTCAGGGATCTTAAGCTTATACTTTTTTTCTACGGTTGCCAGGATCTCTAAGGCCATCATCGAATCCATACCCAGATCCTCCACAAAATTCGCGTCGGGCGTTATCTTCACTTCGTCTATTTCGACGATATCGGCGATAATGGCCCTAAGCTCCTTTTCCAGGGTCTTGGGATTGACTGCCGGCATATTTTTACCTCCTATTATATTGCCAAACCGCCGTCAACTGTAATGACTTGGCCGGTTATATATTTAGACCTGTCCGACGCCAAAAAAATCACTGCCTTGGCTACTTCTTCGGTAGTCCCAAATCTGCTTAATGGGATCTTTTTCAGTAATTCATTTTTATAATTTTCCTTTAGTCCGCCTACCATATCCGTATCTATATATCCCGGCGCTATGGCATTCACTCTTATGTTATAAGACGCTACTTCTTTAGCTAAAGATTTTGTGAGGCCTATAAGTCCCGCCTTGCTTGCGGAATAATTTACCTGCCTCGGCATGCCCTTAAGACCCGCTACTGAAGTGATATTTATGATATTACCCCTTTTTTCCTTCATAAAGGATACGATCGCCGCCCTGACCAAGTTAAAAGTCCCGGATAGATTTGTTGATATCACCTCTTCCCAGTCTTCCGTTCCCATCAACATCAGCGCCTTATCCCTCAAAATACCGGCGTTGTTTACGATTATATCCAGCCGGCCGAATCGCTCTCTGGTCTTTTCCACCAGTTCTCTCATTTCATCGAAATTTCTTACATCTGATTTGATCATGAGAGCTCTTCTTCCTTTGGACTCGACTGCTTTTTTTACTTCAAGAGCCTGCTCTTCGCTCTTCAAATAATTGAACGCTACGTCTGCCCCTTCGCCTGCGAGCTCCAGCACGATCGCCCTGCCTATTCCCCTTGCGCCTCCGCTTACTATTGCCACTTTATCTTCCAGCAGCATTGTAAGCCCCCTTCTTTTCTTCCGCTTTCTTTCTAATATTTTCTATGTCCTTATCGCTGAATTGTTTGTAGCCGCAATAGAAATCCGCGACTCTGAAACCATGCTTTTTGGCTATGCCGGATATTTCATTAATCTTTTCTTCTGTAATGTTGCCTCGTCCTAACGAATAATTCTCAAATCTCCCGTCAAGTGTCAATAGCGTCCCCTCCGCCAGACAGCCATACATGCTATCCGGAGGCAGTGCCTTTTGATATTCCTTCTTCCTTATGTCTTCCAGAAACGGAGGCGTGGCCAATCCACCTTCAAAAACCAATACATCATCTCTGACATTTACTATTTCCTTGGCTATGTTTGCAGGTATAGCGGCATCGCAAACAATCGAACCAGGCTTCAAATCATCGGCCTTTATTAAAACGCTTATTGCGCTTGTTACTGTAAGAATCACATCGGCTTCTTTTACCGCTTCACTTGTGCGCTTATAGACATCAACCGAACACGAGCCATAACGACGGACGAGATCTGCGAATTCATTAAGGCGCTTTTCATTTCTGGCGACAATATTTAACTTCTTGACCTTCTTCGAAAATACTTTGGTGCATATTGAGCCTATGTCTCCCGTAGCCCCGATTACAGCCACTGTAGCTTCTTTTAAATTTAAATGCATCTTCACCGCGGCTTTCTCAATTCCTTCTATAGTCAAGCAGGCAGTGTATGTATTGCCGCTTGTAACGGCTATATCCACTTCTTTAGAAACTAATTCACCCTCATTGCCGACTATAGATGCAAAACCACCCAGCACTGCCATCTTTGCCCCTAATCTCTCGGCGAATCTTACGGACTGGATAACCTTTTTAACCACCACATCCTCTTTAAGAAAAGCAACCTGATGTGGCAAAAGTGGTAAGATTATTACATGGCCGGATGCGGCCGCACCAGATATGGACCTAAGGTTGTTAATCTCGTAATATTTATACGGTGGGGATTTTAAAAGCAATTTATATAGAATATGTCTGGGCACTTTTTTAGCTAATACTCCCCATCCACCTAGCATGCTATAGAGGTGTCCTAAATCTATCGGATGTCCTATAAACGCGAATTTATCCATCATACCTTTTTATAACTAAACTTGAATTATTCCCCGTCGGGCTGAAGGAATTTACCAGAATCCTGTTAACTTTCTTTTTGCGCGCCTTGTTAGGGACGCAATCCACCTCGCAGCGGCTGTCCGGCTTTTCATAATTTATTGTCGGGGGAAGAAAGTTTTTTTCTAATACGCCCAGGCTTGCCGCTACATTCATCGCGCCAGAGGCCGAGAACGATTCGCCTATCATGCTCTTTATGCTGCTTATGGGAATTTTTTTGGCGCGCTCACCGAAGACCTTTCTTACGGCCCGCGCCTCCATGACATCGCAGTCTAAGGTAGAATTAGCGCTCGCGGATATATAATCGATGTCTTCGGGCTCCACCTTCGCGTCGTCCAGCGCGAATCGCATAGCCTCCGCCGCGCCTTCCGCTTTCGGGCTGTAGATATTTCTACTTCGTGGGTCAAAAGAGGTGCCGTAACCGGAGATCTCGGCGTAGATCTTAGCCCCCCTCGCCTTAGCGTGTTTTAAATCTTCCAATATCAGAATAGCCGCGCCTTCGCCTACGACTATGCCGTTCCGTCTTTTGTCGAACGGACAGTTTATCTCCGGCTTAGATTCTCTCGAGCCCGCCAGATGGCCTATCTTGTGAAAACCTTTAAATGTCTGTTCGCACAGTTCTTCCACACCGCCGGCCAAGACTACCTTATAATCGTAAAACCTCATAAGGTCATAAGCGTAATTTATCGCGTCCACGCTTGAGGTAAAACCTGTCGAGATAGTCGCATTAAAACCCTTAATATTGAACCTGATCGAGATCTGGCTCGCGGGAGAGTTCATGACCGTATTGGGGAAAAGCGCCGGGTTTACCGCCCTGGGCCCGTCGCGAAGCGCCACCTTATCGAATTCGCTTATCGACCAGACGCTTCCCATGGTAGAACCTAATGCCACGCCGTATCCGGATGTCTCTTCTTCGGGAATAGGGTATTTTAATCCCGCGTCGTCCAGCGCCAGCTTTGCGGCGGAATTGACGAGCTTCGTGCTCCTATCCAGGGTCCGCAGGCCCTTTTTTCCCAAAATCACCTCAGCGTCAAAGCCGGATATCTCCCCGGCCAATTTTGATCTTGTGCTTGTTGTGTCGAAAAGCGTCACGGGCTTTACGCCGGATCTTCCCTCTCCAAGGGCATTCCAGAACTCATCCTTGCCGGTGCCGTTGGACGCCAGGACCCCTATTCCCGTTATGACTATACGCCTATACATACTAAAACCTTTTTAAGGAAATAAAAAAGCCGGGCACACATTTTTCCGCCCAGCCTCATTTCCTGCTGTTCAATTTTTCGAGTTCTTCTTTTTCCTGATCCGCGATCCAGCCGTCGATGGTCGTTTTTTTGAAGCGCCACGACTTCCCCACTTTAAAAGCCGGCAGCCTTCCTTCTTGCGCGTGTTTATAAATAGTGACCGGCTTCATTCTGAGGTATTTGGCAACTTCGCGGACAGTCATCACACTGTTATTCACTGCCTGACCTCCCTATTACATTGTCAAAGAAACGGATATTCAAAACAATCTGATATTAATTATTGTTTATTATATATATTGATATTTATTATGATGAGGTAATATGTAGTATACCCGACATTTGAAAAAAAGTCAAATCAGAGCGTGTATTTTTCCGGAGCGTCAAAAACCCGGTTCGATACCGGTGCCGGCAAACCCTAAATCCACTGCTCCCTCAATAAATTCCTGCACCCAGCCATTATGAAGGCCATAGTTATATAGGAGGGACACCGCGTCATCATACTCCTTTTTATTGATACCGCGTGAGAGTTCATTATAGCGGGCTGCCTTATTGGCGGGGTAATACTGGCTCATAAGAGATACATAACTATCTGAGCCGAGCTTAGTTGAGATAAATTTAAACACTTCCTCAGAGCCGGCTATATTATTAGGCAGTATAAGATGCCTTATTATAACGCCTTTTTCCGCGATGCCCGATTTCGAGAGCTTCAATCCGCCTGCCTGCCTGCACATCTCCATTATAGCGTTTCTGCTTACTTCGGTATAATCAGGGCAGGATGAATACTTTTTAGCGGCTATGTCATCGCCATACCGCATATCAGCCAGATACACATCTACCAGGCCGTCAAGCGTACGCAGCGTGTCCACTTTCTCATAACCGCTTGTATTATATACAATAGGGATATTCAGCCCCTTTCCCCTGGCTTCTTCCACGGCATTAGCTATCTGAACGGCGTAATGGGTGGGTGTGACAAAATTGATATTGTGCGCGCCTTTTTTCTCGAGCGATATCATAAGTTCCGCGAGCTCGCTTATACCGAACTCCTTACCATCCTCCTCCTGGCTGAACCTATGATTCTGGCAGTAGGCACAGCGCAGATTACAGTGATTAAAAAATATCGTTCCGGAACCGCGTTTTCCCGAAATGGGCGGCTCCTCCCCAAAATGCAAACGGGCAGCATAGATCTCGGCCATGCTGCCCGCTTTGCAAAAACCCTTATTGCCCCCGGTCCTGTCGACCCCGCATCCCCTGGGGCATATAACACACTTTTTAAGTAATTTTTCTACGTCTATCAAACTAAATATTGAACTTATCCGCCATCTCGGCGATCACGGGCATCTTCCAGTAGTTGCCCATAAGCGCCTGTATTATCCCCACGATGGAAAGGATGCCGAATATCAAGACTCCGAAAAATCCGACGAGCCAGCCTATAAACGGCACTACGCTTACGATGCCCAGAGCCACTTCGCCTATGAAAATTACCAATCCCTGCTTGCCGTGAAACAACGCGAATTTGTTCTCCTTCTTAAACAATAAAGGGACGAGGCATAATATCCCAAGATATCCTATTACGGCGAATATCTTACCTTCCTGGACTTCTTTATCCTCTGCCATACATCACCTCCGGCTCTATTAAAGGTTTTAATGCGATTTTTCGAATTAAGTATACATAATGGCAGGAGGCATGTCAAGTGAAATGAGATACGGCCTCCGGGAATTTGAGCGTGAATGTTGTACCGCGGCCGGGTTCCGATGCGACCGCGATCGAGCCGTTATTTCTAATGACGAGCTGCTGGACTATGGCGAGGCCGAGTCCTGTGCCTTTTTCTTCCTTTTTTGTGGTATAGAAGGGGTCGTAGATCTTATTGAGCCTCTCCTCCGGGATGCCGGGACCTGAGTCTTTTATGTCTATAATGACGTTGGTATCTTTCCTGTAAGCAGAGAAGGTTATCTTGCCGTTTCCTTCGATGGCCTGGATGGCGTTACGGATCAAGTTAAAGAATATTTCTTCTATCTGGTCTTTATCTGCCGTGATATGGAGGGGTTCCTTTATGTCTTTTTGGAATTCTATCCTTTTTAGCTCGATCTCGTGTCCCAGGACGCCTAAGGTGTTATTCAAGCTTTCTTCTATGTCTATTCTTTCGGTCAAGGCTTCCTTTTTTGGCTTTGCGAAGTCTGAGAGCTTTTTTGTGATATTGGCTATTTTCTTAATCTCGGTCATTGAGTCTTTCATGATCCGGTCGCTTATAGTTATGAGCTCTTTATCGCTTTTTTCCTTATATATGCCCTCCTCTTTATTCACAAGATATAGCTGCATACTCGACATCATCCTGTTTAGGGGGTTACAGACTTCATGGTTTATGCCTGCGGCAAGGGCTCCTATCGCGGCAAGCTTTACGTTCTGCTTGGCATCCTGGAAGAGCCTCGCGTTACTTAAGGCTATGGCCTCGGCTCTTGATAGGGCTGTCAGGATGTCTATATCCTCTTTAGAGTACTCTGCATCCGACTTCTTTTTCCCTAGACAGATGATACCTATCATATCCTTATGTAGGATTAAGGGTATGGCGAGCTCTGAGGCCATCCTTTCCATTGATTCTTTTACTTCTTTCGGGAGGTCGTCTTTCTTTAAGATGATGTCTTTTTTATTCTTTAGATACTTTACAAGGTGAGAATCCACCGGTATTGAGATATCGGGGTCTTTCAGGCCGTAGGAGTCCCTTAATACGTATGAGTCTTCGTCTTTATTGAGAAGCAAGACTGAGGCGCTTGTGAGGTTTAGCGTGTTTACGAGGGTTTGGACTGTGGTCCTGATGAGCTTACCTAAGTCCATGACTGTTATTACTTCATCGGTGAAGGTCTTTATAAGCTGGGTGGGGGAGTATTTCTTCTGGAAGAGGTATTTATCCGTGATACTTACAAGGTAGCCTTCCAGGGGACGTACAGTAAATATGATGATGATAGAGCTTAAGGCCAAGCCTAAGAGCTTGCCTCCGGCAAGGATCTGCTGTATAAGGACAGTCACGCCTACGAATATGCCGAAGACAATGGCAAAGAGGGAGGCAAAGACAAGGGTGCGCTTTATGATTACTTCGATGTCCATCAATTGGTGCTTGACTATGGCGTAGGCTGAAATACATAAAAACCCTATCATAAACATAAAACCAAAAGGATAGAATTCAAACCCGTATTTGGGGATAAAATCAATCGCGGCGCATGAACCAATTAAAAACGCGACGAAAATATATTTTAATTGAGTGGTAAACTCCGGGGAGTCGCTTTCCTTTGGCTTAAGAATCCGTAAAAGTAATAATGCCCAGCCTCTTATCATTAAAGCAAAGAATAACAGAATCGATAGTGGGTGCAGAAACCCAGCCTTAGAATAATATCCAAAATAATAATGCTGCGCTCCCGATAAAAATATATTGGTCCATAGAAAAAGCGGGAGCATAATGAAGGTGATCAAATACGCGGCTCTTACAAAAAGGGCCTCTCGTTTCTCACCTAAATAACTAACGACAAAATGGTAAAAAGCCGTGCCAAAGAATATTACAGCTGTGCAAGCTATCCTTACGCCAATTGCAGCTATTTTCTCATTTACTATTGAGTATGTTATAGAATAGCTGAACAACCATACAAACGAAGAAAAGCAAAAGAGAGAAAAGCTCCTGTTTACAGAGGATTTCGTATTC
>CAZYBX010000068.1:0-4329 GCA_964645565.1 uncultured Planctomycetia bacterium
ATGCCCGCTATTAAAAACAGCCATTTCCTGTAATCAACAACGTATATTTGGTTTCCGTCTGCCATAGAATTACCGAGCGGTCTTTTTAATCTTCGATCAAATCTCCCCATCCCTGTACTGGACCGGTTCGCTTCCGTCAAGCAGCACCTTCTCCACGCCGACATTCGGCCCGTATACACTGAATACGAGGAAATGCCTCGGCCCCGAATCCAGGAGGCCGTCGGAAAAACTCCCTGAGGTAATATAACGCACACCGTTGCTTTCTATGTCGGCGTAACCGTGATAATGGCCTTCCAGCACATAATCCACCTCATACTTCTCAAATAGGGAGATAAGTTCTTCCCTCTCTTGAGATTTCGGGAATTCATAGATTCCATGGGAGCCGCAGTATATGGGCATATGGGTTATTACGAAAAGCAGCGGCTGCTTATTCTCCTTCAGCTCCCTGCGCAGCCATTCCATCTGCCTTTGGCCGACTTCACCCGATGCGGTATCGATCACCACGAATTTAGCGTTCCCGCCGCAAAAAGAATACACGGACGGCCCCAAGCTTCTCCAGTAAACTTCCCAGCCGTTGTTGTAGAGGTCGTGATTGCCTATTGCCGGATAGACCTTTGCGGTCAGCTTATTTGCATGATTTAGAAAATTCTCATATTCCGCCTCTTTGCCGAACAGGGTCAGGTCGCCGCCGAATATGACAAAATTTATCCTTTTGGATCTCACCGCGCCGTCAAGCTCGGCAAAATGCCCGTCGCCTTCCTCCCGCATATGCGGGTCGCCGCAGAAAGCGAATGAATACTCGTAAGAGCCTTTCAAGGTATCGGTGTAAGGTGATTTCATCGACGAGGAAAGCGCGAATCTCTGATCAACCGTCGTTCCGTCTGAAGCCGCCCGGCCCAATACAAACAGGCCCACAAAAAAGATAATAGGCAGAACCGCCGTGATTATCAGGGTAACGATAACTTTTTTTAAAAACGAAACTGATTTTTTCTTTTTTTCTACGCTTTCTTTCATTTTAGCTTACGGCCTTCGGCCTTTTGACTGCCATTTATCGTTCACTGATTACTGATCCGGCGGGCGATGGAACTCCCGGTAGGCCAGATATAAAATCACGATCAGCAGCAATCCCACAAAGAGGACGATGTCATTGGTGTTTCCTATTTGAGGGGGGACCTGCGAGGGCCTGTTCAGGGCAATATCGCCCGAGGAATTACCTCCGTCGCCCGGCGGGGATGACGGACGGTTAAAAGCCGCGTTATCCGAGGTCAAAGCCACATCCCCCTCGGCAAATTTACCGCCTCTGGGCCCCTCTTCCTCATCGTCATCGGCAAAAGGCGCTCCGCCGGTAAAAATTGCGAAGATACGGTCCCTTAAGGTAGCGGTGGTCCTGTCCTGAACGCGGTCGGCAACCTGGAGAGCCGTTGAATCCATGGGCACGTAACGCCTCTCGCCCCGGGAGTATATATCGAGAACTGCCGTGCTGTTTTTATCCGAAAGTATCCGGTCAAAAAAACCGTTCATGTCGCTTACGGGTGTTTTACCGATACCTGTGATAATATCTCCGTCCTTGAGTCCCGCTTCATCGGCAGACCCGCCCGGCGTTACAGAGAGAATCATAATACCGTCGATTTCGCCGGGTATATCAAAAGACTCCCTTAAAGAGGGACTTAGCGGGGCCAAAGACGCGCCCCAATCAGAGTTTCCCGGGCCTTTGTCCGCTTCCGTATCCTCTAATTGCCCGGCTTCGGCAAGCTCAACACGGGTTGAGTCCTTTTTACCATCCCGCACATAAATAATCCTGATTACCTCTCCCGGCTTAAAATCGGCCAGGATATCCTTAAATGTCTCGATATCCTTTACGCGGCTGTTATTAAGGGCGATTATAACATCGCCTCTTTTTAAACCCGCCGACTCGGCGGGGGATCCTGGAATAACGGAATTTACGAGCACCCCTGCTCCCGAGCCGACATTCAGCTGTTCGGCAATAACGGAATTAACCGGTATGACCTCTACCCCGAGAAAAACTACGGATGAGGGGTCTGTCTTCATGCCTGTCTGCACAATAGGGCCATAATCCACATCGCCCGCGACCCTGGTTCTGTAGTTAGAATCGGTTGTCGCTTCGAATACCACATACATCAGGACCATAATGGTCATCCCAAGAACAAAGGCGAGAATATAACTGTACTTTCCTGTAAATTTATTATTATTTGCCATACGGGCCCCTTTTATTTTGCCGCCTTAAGACGCCTTAATCCCGCCAGAAGCGCGATGACGCCAAAACCTATAAGGCCCAGGGATATCAGCATCTTCAGCACATCCGCAAATAACATCCAGTTCGCCAATATGCCCCAGGCGCCTGCGATTACTAATATGATTCCTATGATAAGGTTGAGCATGTCGTTCCTCCTCTTTTTTTAGTCCCCAAACGCCGCCTCAAGCAGCAAAGGCCTTGCCTTGTTTACCGGTATAGCGAAGCTGACACCGGAAAAATAATCTCCGTCGGATACGATAGCGGTGTTTATGCCTATCACCTCGCCTGTGGTGTTTATCAACGCGCCGCCCGCGCTTCCCCTGTTTAATGCGGCATCCGTCTGCAGCAGGTCTTCATAAACCACCCCTTCGATAATGAGGCTTCTTTCGTTATCGCTGATAATGCCGGAGGTAACCGTGTGCTCAAAACCAAACGGCGACCCTATCGTAAACACCTCATCGGTTATGTTGACCATAGCGGAATTGCCCAGCTTCGCGACCGGAATAGGAACATCCGGATAAATCCGTAAAAGCGCGAGGTCGCACGCCGGATCCGCGGCCGCTACCTCCGCCTTGTAGATTTTGCGGCCCGCGCTAAAAAGGGTTACATAAACTTCGGGGTAACCCTTAATCAAATGTAAGCAGGTAAGTATAAAACCGTTTTTATCAACGATAATGCCCGAACCGAGCGTCTCATCATTTGCTCGTAAAGCTCCCGAAGAAGGCATATCGAAATCCAGCGCCGGGCCGCCTCTTCCCGAAGGACCGACCTGATTCGACGTTATATCGATATTCACAACCCAGGGTTTTGCCCGGGCAACCGCGCCCTGGACATCCTCGACGGCGCAGGCGGTAAGCTGCAATGCCGAAGAAGTAAGCACCGTTACGGAATCCGCCTGGCTGCCAGACGCGTCTCTTGCCGAACTGGATACCCTGGCCCTTTCTTGCGTGGTAGCCCGAAACAGCAAATACTGGCTTATTATAAGAATAATAAACCCTATGGTCAAACTTACGTAGATAAGCGCGTTTGAGTTTGACGGCCGCTTTATGAATTTGTTATAAGAATTATCTTTGACCATCGCTCTTTCATCCTCTGCTTTCCCGCTTCCGCTTAAAACACCTCGGCCCCATCCTTATCTTTCTTCTTATCTTTAGACATGGGCGGGCCGCCGCCTTCGTGCTCGCTCGATTTATCCTCTTCGATCACAATCCCCGAGACCGTTCCCGAATCCTTTAACCGGCCGTCGCTATATATATTTACCGCCTGCTGGACGGTCCCGGTAAATCCGGAATACACCTTGACCTGCAGTTCCTTAAACGCCTTGAGCGCGTCTATGCTTACGTTGTCGCATATAATTATCGCGCCTCCTTCTCCCACCACAAATTGCGCCACTTCAGCGCCGCTGACCCGCGCGTCCCGATAATAAGGGTTTCTCACGAGTTCATATTTTCCCAATCCGAACATCATAAAGTAAGGGGCCTTGTCAAAAAGCGGCGCTATGTCAGAACTCATATTCCTGCCTGTTGAGGGGACGACTATTCTTTTGGATATCGTTGATACCTGAACAACGCTGGTTTGAATGCCTCCTCCTGAGGCCCCTGCCGGCTGGGCGTTCACCAGCCTTGAACCGCACACAGGACAGTTTAAAGAGGCGCAGGGTACGCCTATGGGATGTATTACTCTTGTTCCGTCCATAGGGCAGATACATTCCGTCGAACGCGCGCTCTGCGCGCCGCTTGAACCGCCCATGGACGGGCCGTCTATGGCCGGGCCGCCCGAGGTAGGACCTCCCGTATTGGGGCCTCCTTCTGTCGGGCCTCCCGCTACCGGCACATAAGAAATCTGCTGTCCCTGTCCTAAAAGCGGGACATTGTCCGGCTTGCTGGTTACCGGTATAAGCATATAAGTCTGTTGAATCGGGGGCATATCATCAGGCTTTCCCCCGGTTTGAATGCCCCCTGTCCGCATGCCGGCTGTTTGCGTCATCGGGCTGCCCCCGGAAAGCGTTGCCGCTCCTCCCGAGGCCCCTGCCGGCTGGGCGTTCACCAGCCTTGAACCGCACACAGGACAGTTTA
>CAZYBX010000068.1:4429-7553 GCA_964645565.1 uncultured Planctomycetia bacterium
GGTAGGACCTCCCGTATTGGGGCCTCCTTCTGTCGGGCCTCCCGCTACCGGCACAAGGAAATAGGTTTGTTGAACCGGAGGAACATCATCAGGTTTTCCCCCGGTTTGCATACCTCCCGTCTGCATGCCGCCTGTTTGCATCATGCCGGTACCTATAGTGCCGCTTACCATTCTTGAGCCGCAGACCGGGCACTGGAGAGCCGCGCAAGGAACTCCTACGGGATGGATTACTGTGGTCCCATCAAGCGGGCAGACACAGGTAGATACCTGGGATGCCGCGGGCACTTGAGTAGATACCCCCGCGGTCAGTTGCCCCACGACGGCGGGTATATTATCGGGCTTACTGCTTATGGCCCAAAGATTGGAACTATCCGTCCTCTGTACGGCGCCTGAAGAGATATCCGTTGGCGGGCCTCCTACAAAAGTCCCGCTTACGTTAGAGACCGGCCTCACTTGCGCAGGCACATCCAAAAGCGGAAGCTGCTGGGTCAAAGGAATTTGTGTCTGTAGATCCGCCGGCCCGCTTTCCTCATTGCCCGGAGAAGCGTTCATGAGCCTTGAACCGCATATGGGGCAGGCCATATCCGAACAGGATGTACTTGCCGGATGAGTTACCTGCGCGCCGCAATTGGGGCAAATACATATATCCGTCCTGTTTACCCGCGGGTCGCCGCCTGCGGTAAGCTGTGTATCGCCGGGCTTCCCTTTTGGCGGGATAGTCGGAGGCTGGCCTTCATAGCCGCCCTCTTCCTCGTCTTCGGTACCCTCTGTCCAGGGAGAACTCCCGGCTGGCACCAGGCCGCTTGCCGAATATCCATACCCACCCAAATTCGCCTCCTTTAATTCAGGAAGCCTGCCCAATTGATAATCCTCAATCGCGTTTCTTACGCTGCCCGACACCGGGCCGTAGACTTTGACTTCAGCCAGATAAAAGGCATCAAAGGCCTGCGGGCCTATACCTCCCGCTATCACGCCGTCTATTTCCTTTCTTATCAACATCTGGGCTACGGCTATACCCATACCCCGCACCTGAGCCGCGTATGGATTCGTAATTATAGAAACCTCGTTCTTGCCCATGTCATAAAGTATGAAATACGGGGCTGTGCTGAACCGGGAAAAGACCGCGCCGTCAAGACTGCCGCTGTCAGATGCTACGGCTACCACCCTTCTCGCAACCGTCTCAGAGGAAAAATCCGTCAGGAGGACCTGCGGCGGCGAATCCCCTTCATCGGGAAAGGTAACGAAGAACCTTTTCCCGTCGTCAGGAGAATATATATCCATCAAGACCCCTTCTTTATCGGCAATGGCCTGATAGAATGACTGCAGGTTCGGCGTCCGGATCTTGTTTACGTTTTCGATAACGTCTCCCACCTCAAGCCCCTGGCTGTCGGCAAGGCTTCCTCCGGCAACAGCCACGATTACAACTCCCTGTTCCGCGGCCGGTATAGCAAACTGTTCCCTTAACTCCGGCGTAAGCGCAGATACCGATATCCCCCACGGCGTTGAAATACGCGCTTCAGCCGTCCGGGCGGAAGTATCGGCTACCTTTTTGATATCGGCGTCCCCGGATGATTTCATTCCCTCCGGCTTAAGGCCAAGCTTAAGATAGACTATCTTTTTACCGCCGTCGGCTTTATCAATAACCAGCCTTATCGTATCTCCGGGGCTGTATTTCAGTATCTCCTCCTGTATATGGAATGAATCACTGATCTCTGTCCCGCCGATAGAAAGAATCACGTCTCCCCTTTCAAGACCGGCCTTATCCGCCGGAGAACCTTGAACTATATCATTGACAAGGGCGCCGTCCGTTGAGGTAAGGCCGAGTTCCCGGCTTATGGTCGCATCCAGGTCCCTGATTTCCGCGCCTATCCAGGCGATTTTCCGCTCTAACTTATCGGTATTTATCTCAAGGCCTCCTCCGGGCGCGCCTTTAAGCAGGCGGTCAAGAATCATTCCCCCTAAACCGATAAAGCTCAAAACAGCCACTACTGTCAGCGCGATGGTCCAGCGCTTCAGCAGGCGCTTCTTTCTGTCCAGGCGTTCGTGTTCGCTTTGATTATGTGCCATAATAGCCGCTCCTTTTTATTTCAGAAGTCTATTATTCCGTGTTCGACGCGCGCGGTATGATATGCACACCGCCTATTCTCTCGATTTTTTCAGTAATATTTTTATTAAGACGGTTAACCGCTCTCCGCAATTCGGCGATTTTGAGTTCCGGAGCGAACTGCGCCTCCAGATCAACCCAGTTTTTTTGCCCTATACGCCGCGCGCGGAGCCTTATTACACCCTCCACATTTTTATCGCGTTCAACGATACTTCTTATGTCTTTAAGCATTTTATCATCGACATTTCTATCCATGATCCCGTGCACGGAGTTAATCAATGTGGTTATTCCCGTTTTAGCTATCATAAAGGCCACAAAAACAGCGGCTACGGGGTCTAAAACGGAAAACCCGAGCCGCGCGCTGAAAACACCTATCAAAGCGGCCGTGGATGTATACACATCGGCCCTGTTTTCCCAGGCATTGGCTATCATCGCCGGGGAGTTCATCTGTTTTCCTATACAAAGGGAATGCCTGAATAAAAGCTCATTCACGACAACCGATATTAAAGCGGCCAGCACCGCTATGGCGCCCGGCTGTAAAACCGTCCCCGCAAAAATAGAAGTAAGCGACACAATCGTAATAGTCACCGCGGCAAACAAAAGCAGCACTCCTATTATACCCGATACGATAACCTCTATATTCCCGTGGCCCCATGGATGGTCGTCATCGGGCGGGGCGCCCGTAATCTTTAATCCTACCAGAACGAGGAGCGAAATCACGATGTCGGTCACCGAATGCATCGCGTCGGCTATCAGCGCCTGGCTCCTTCCGAATATGCCGCCCGTGAGTTTTACGGCGAGAAGCCCTATGTTGGCCCAAAAATTAATGACCCCGACCTTTTCGGCGCACCAGTAACATTGTTTGCTTATGACCGCCATTGTCCCTCGCCCGTCCTCCGTTGTCCGTATTCCGCGGACCGCTCATTGATCGCTGATCGGCTGATCACTGCCGACCGACTGCATACTCACCGGAAGCTCTCCGCTTTCCGGGTTCGTCATAAACACCCATTCCGGCTTATT
>CAZYBX010000069.1:0-7494 GCA_964645565.1 uncultured Planctomycetia bacterium
ATCCGATATAGAATTCTCGTCTTTTTCCGCAAGATCGGCAAATAGGCAGCCGACCCTCTTCTCGCCGCCGGCCTCTCTTACATATCGCGCCTCAAGCTTCATTTTGATAGGCCTGAGGCGTCCCGGCAGCCGCAGCCTCATCTCAAAAAGCTCAGGCAGGGCCAGGTCTTCCTGAACGCTGAAACCGAGGCCCCCTATGCTAAGGTCCTCTACATGGACCTTTTTATAGAGCCGGCCGCTGATGAATATGCCCGCCGGCAGTTTGGCGGGGACGCGGAAATAAATACGTTGATTGGGAACGGGGGCGTTGTCAGGCAAATCTACATAAGCTCCTTTATATATTGCAGTAGATAATTACGCTTGATCTGCTCGCATTGGTTAAGCGGCAGGTAATAGTAGCCTTCTTTTATTTCTATATAGATCTCTCCGCTGTCTTCGACGATAATCCAGCCCTGCATGATAGACCCGTCCTTTAAGTAGATCATGTCTTTGTCCAATATGCGGCCTAACTGCACCCGGAACCTGGGGTCCACATACGGCGCGAAATATACGACGACCATTACGAATACGCCTATAGCAAAACCTAAGAGAAACTTCTTCATCGCTATCGTATCCTTATGTTTGAGATGGCCTTTACTTTATAACCTTATACAATTATACCACAATATACATAAAAATCTATATGTAACGCGGAGTTTTAAGGCGATTACAAGGGATTTTGTCTCATAACTCGGCGTTAAATCAAAAAATAATCCGTTAGATTTAAACCGCGGGCGCGTCTCTTTAGGTGAGGAAAGGGAGGTTTAGGGTGTTTGTGACGTTTTTTGGAATCGCAGTTTTAAGTCTTTTGATCGAACCTACTTCCGGAAATTAAAGAGGATAGTGAACCGATATCTATCCCATGACATATACAACACGGGGCGGATGCCATTTTAACTGTCAGTGCGGTAAACAATGGCACCCGCCCCTTTTTTCAATGGGGACACTCACTTTCAGTGAATGTCCCCCAGAAAATAATCCGTTAGATCTTACCTATATATACGTCTCTTTAGGTAAAGGGAGGTCACCGTGAAATACCGCATATCAGGCATTAAGATGACCAAAATTCTACCTTTATCTATCCTAACAACCCTTATAATCCTGGTCTCGCAGTATCCGGCATTATCGCAAAATATTATTATGGTAGATAATTATAATGAGAGCCTCCAGTCCGTAAACACCCTGGGATACTGGACCGGCTGGGGTTCCTCGGGCGGTTTTGACGTCAGCGAGGCATTTCTGCACGCCTATGACCCGGTATCCTCCAAAAGCAATAATGCGAGAAGGATGACCTACAACTGCACTAATGCGGGGGATTACGCCTGGCACGCCTCCAATACATGGAATGATATAACTCAAATGGATATAAGTAGTTATAGCTACATATCATTCCGCCTCAAAAGAGAGACAGGCAACGAAGGATTTTATGTCAAAATCAAGTACGGTCCTTCAGCCTCACCACTTGAAACGGGACTTTTATATATCGGCGATTATTCTCAAGATACGGCGGAGTGGCAGCTTGTAAATATCCCGCTTGCCGATTTTGCCGGCCTCGACACATCCAGCGTGATGTCGATAATTTTTTTCTTCGACAGCTCGCTTCCCGCCGCAGCCGGCACCCTTTATATCGATGATCTCGAATTTTCCAATGGCTACGCGAAAGGGGAGAGCGCGGGACCGGTTAGAATAGATAGAACGGCAAAGACTTTATATGTAGACGGTAAACCGTTTGCCATCAAGAGCGTAGGGTATCAGCCTTATCCCATAGGGACATGGCCGGGAAGCCTGTCAATGGAGGCGATCGACTCCCGTGTTTACGACAGGGACCTTCCGCTCATAGCGGATATGGGCTGCAACACCATACGCACGTGGGGTGAGCCGTCAATAGAACTTCTAAATAAAGCGGAAGAATATGGATTAAAGGTTCTGGCAGGTTTCTGGATAGACCCGAATTCCGATTATGCGGACCCCGTTGTACGGGGGAACATAAAATCAGATTTTGCTGATTTTATAAATCTGCGAAAAAGTTCGTCTGCCGTCCTTATGTGGGGGATCGGTAACGAAAACAACTATAACGGGGGCTTCAGCGCGAGCTCCTATTATAGCCTGGCAAACGAACTCGCGGAGGCCGCATATCAAGAGGAAGGCGCTACATACCATCCGGTTATAATAATAAACGGTGGCCTCTACTGGATAGGTGTGGATGAAGCGGGCGCCGGAGACCTGCAGCTATCATACATAGATGCGTGGGGCAGTAATCTTTACGCGCGTGAGTACGCCCAGTACGGCTGGCTTGACGGGACAAGAGACATATTCGCCTTATATAAGGAGAAGACGGTGAAGCCTCTTGTCATAACCGAATACGGCATAGACGCCTTCTATACGACAGAGATAGAATGGGACGATCCCCTGGGTAAGTTCGTGGCAGGCGCCGGTTACGAAGACGAGACTATGCAGGCCGACTGGGCAGAGGCCAATATCTTAGAGATCACGGCCGCCGATGTCTGTATCGGCTCTTCGTTGATGGAATATTCGGACGAATGGTGGAAGGATATGGACGGATCCTTATTCGCGCATGACCTGGGCGGAGGCGCGTGGTGGGACGGCAATCAGCCGGACAATTTCTCAAATGAAGAATATTACGGAGCCTTCAAGATCGCGCCCGACGGCACGTGGGGCGCGGCGGACGGCATGGACGACGTCATGGCGCGGGAGGTCTACTATAGACTTAAGGGGATTTTCGGAGGGGGCGCCCCGCCGGAGTATCTGATCGTCGACGATTATGATGACGGCGATCCGAATACCAATACCCTCGGTCATTGGACAGGCGGAAATGCGGCTATGACGGAAGCCACAAGCCGGAATTTTGACGGAACGCAATTCCGTGAGATCCAATATCAGGACCTCGACTGGTACGCCTCGAACGTGTGGGACGGCGCGGCATATACGGACATCGGCAATTATGAATATCTGTCCTTTGTGGTCAAGGGGGTATTGGGAGGGGAGTCGATGAAGGTAGAGCTTCAATACGGAGCGGGTTCTATCTCATCCGTCATATTTTCGGCTACGACGACCGCATGGCAGGAGGTGACAATACCCCTGTCAAATTTCAGCGGTCTTGACAAAAGCTCGCTAAGAGCTATAAGTATGGTTTTTCAGGGGGGCGGCACTATTTATCTGGACTGCTTAAGGTTCGGAAAAACGGCCTCACCGCCCCCCGAAAACCAGCCTCCGGCAGGCCTTGTGATAGATGACTATGATGACGGGGATATGTTTACGAACAGTCTGGGGTACTGGACCGGCGGTAACGCCGCCGTATCCGATACTATGGAGAGCTCATACGACGGCACGCAATGCCGGAAGATCATATGGTCGAACAAGAACTGGTACGCCACCAATGTCTGGGACGGCATTAGTTATGAGGATATAAGCGAATATAAT
Source organism: uncultured Planctomycetia bacterium (assembly GCA_964645565.1). Classification (GTDB taxonomy): domain Bacteria; phylum Omnitrophota; class Gorgyraeia; order JAHIPI01; family JAHIPI01; genus BS750m-G14. Next base: position 3,481 of record CAZYBX010000069.1, read on the forward strand.
GACATTAGCTTTGCCGTAAAGGGGGCCCGGGGCGGCGAAAGCTTTACGATATCGCTTTATAGCGGCTCAAGCACGGCTTCCAGACACAGGCTTTCGGGTATAACGGCAGAGTGGCAAGAGGTGAAGATATCCTTAGATAATTTTGTCGGGCTGGATAGATCGCGTCTAAGATACATAGATTTTACTTTTAAGGGCAACGGCACTGTTTATGTAGACGATCTGAGGTTTTCGGAATAGTCTGGATTTTTGACCGTAACGTGCTATAATAAATACGATTTTCTCGAATGCGAAAGCACGTTATGGAAAAAGTCCGCGATAAAGAGTCGCTCAAAAGGGAGAAGGAGCTCGTCGCCCGGTGCATAAAGGGAAGCAGCGGGGCGTGGGAAGAGTTCGTAGACGCTTACAAAGGGCTCATTTACAATACCATCATAAAGACGTTCCAGCTTGTGGGCTACAGGAACACGGAGGAGGCGGCGGACGACCTCTTTCAGGATGTCTTCGCCCTGCTCCTCAAAGATAGGTGCGCGAAATTAAGCGGTTTCAGGTGGAAGGACGATTGTTCGCTTGTCTTCTGGCTGGGAGTCGTTACAAAAAATCTGACTTTCGATTATATTCGCAGGTTTATTTCACGCGAAAAGATCATCGCCTCTTTGGAAAAAGATTCCGGATCCGGAGACAGCCTTTTTAAAGACGATGCGTCACCGGATGTCTCGTTTCTGGACGATATAGAGCAAAAGGAGAGGATGGAGCTCTTCGGTAAGGCCATAAAGAGATTATCCAAAAGTGAGATGCGCCTGGTGGAGCTCCTGTATTTTCGCAGGCTCTCATTTGAGCGGGCGGCGGCAGTTTTAGGAAAAAGCGTAGACGCGGTTTATATGCAGAAAAAAAGAGTGGTCGAAAAACTGAAGACGATAATAAGGAGGATGTCGGGGGCAAGAGAACCGTTCGTCTCCTGACAGGAAAGGCGTGCGATGAAATTCGAAGAATTGATGAAAAAGGGCCTGGATATGTTAAAAGGCAGGGGTTCCGTCAAAGCCCCGGGGCGTTGTCCGTCGGAAGAGGATGTGGCGTGCCTTGTGGCGGGCCGGCTTCGCAAGGGCGAAAGGGAAAGGATGCTGGACCATATCCTATCCTGCCGCGCCTGCGACGAAAGCCTGAAGAATTATTTTCAACTCGCTACTTACGCCGAGCGCGAAGGCGCGGTGGCGGTGCCCGAATGGCTTGTGGCGAAAGTGAAGAGGTTCGTGCCGGAGTTCGTGGATAGCGGCGTCCTGGAGGCGGTGGTCGAGTTCGGCAGGGATTTCACCCGGGTCCTCAGGACCACGGGCATGATATTGACCGGCGGCCCAGGGCTTCGTCCGGCGCCCGTGGAGGCGTTTCGCGACGTCGGGGATAAGATGGCCGATAGATCGGTGACCATCTCCAAGGTCGCGGATAGTTTCATATTGGACATAAAGATAGAAAGGATCAAAAAAAATCTCGCCAATCTCACCGTCTACCTGAAGGACAAGAAGACCAGACAACCGTCTTCCGGCGAGAGGATAAGCCTTGTTTTTGAGGGCCGGGAGCTCGGTTCCTCTTTGACGGAAGAAGGTAAAGTAGAGTTTGAAAATATCGAGCCAAAGGATTATAATATTAACCTGATAAGAAAAGGAGAACCTATCTGTATAGCCACTGTTTTTCTTAAGACCCTGGATGCATGAATAACCTTTTAATAGAGATACATAAAGAGGCCGGCCAGTGGAGGATGAGCGCTTTTTATAAAAGCGAAAGCGTCGGCCACAGGCGTTATAGCGTCCAAAAGATATCCGAAGACAGCATCAGCGAGTTGTGCTCGGATATATTCAATATATTCGGCAGGACCGATCCTCAAGGGCGCGTCACCGATAAGTGTATAGAGGAGTTGCGGAAGAGCGCGATCCTCTTATACGACCAGATATTCACCAGGCAGATCAAAGACGAGATCCGCAAGACTCAAGCTACCCACCTGATATTCTATATCGACGAAGGCCTTGTCCACATACCCTGGGAACTCCTTCATGACGGGACGAATTATCTTTCCCTGAGATTCGCGGTAGGCCGGATCGTCCTCACGTCCCGCGAGATCTCCTCCGAAGGCAAAAGAGATATCACCTCAAAACTTAAAATGCTCGCCATATGCGATCCTACGGGAGACTTGAAGAGCGCCTATGAAGAGGGTATCGCCATAAGGAACCAGCTTGACAGAGTGAGGAAGAAGGTCCATGTGGACCTGAGGACATCGGACGTCACCGTAAAATACACCATGAAGAATATGAGGGAATACGATGCCTTCCATTTCGCCGGCCACGCCAAATACAGCCCAGAAGACCCGTCAAAAAGCGGCTGGGTGTTGAAGGACGGCGATCTTACGGCGGAGAAAGTAGCGACTCTAAGCGGCTCGGCATCTATGCCTCTGGTGGTCTTTGCCAACGCCTGCAGCTCCGGGGAGACGGAAGCCTGGCAGATCGAGCCGGCGCAGGAGAACCGGATCTACGGCCTCGCGAACGCCTTCCTTTTGGCCGGCGTCCGGCATTACATAGGCACGTTCTGGAAGGTCCTCGATAAAGCCTCCCTTGATTTCGCGAAGGAATTTTACAGGGCCGTGACAAGAGGAAGCAGTATAGGAGAGGCGTTAAGGCTCGCCCGCCTGAGATCCATAGAGACGCGCGGCGAGACGTCTCTGATATGGGCGAGCTATATGCTGTACGGGGATCCGGAAGAGAATCTTTTTCCCGCGCAGGTAAAGAAGGCAGCCACGAAGGCGGATTGGCGCAGGAGGATGGTCCGGCTTGCCGGTATATTGCTTACCGCTTATGTCATATCGCTATTATATGTTTCTTTGACAAAAAAACCTCAATCCGCGCTCAAGATCGGTCTATTGAAAGAGGTCTTTTTTGTGAACGGGGACGGAAGCGTGAAAAAGGTGGATTGGAGGAGCGGCCCGACGCAGAACCTCGCGTTCGGCAAAGAGATGTACGCCTCGTCCTTCGAGAGCGAAAATATGAGGCCTATGAACGCCTCGGACCGCAATTCGTTGACGAGGTGGTCGTCAAAATCCAGCGGAAGAGAATGGATATACGTGGATCTCGGAAAGAGCCTGCCCGTAGGCCAGATACGCCTTGTATGGCAGGATTCGTATGCCCGCTCGTACAGCATCCAGGTCTCAGACGATGCCGAAAGATGGAAGACTGTCTGGACTACGTTTCTGGGGGACGGGGCAGACGACGTTATAGACCTCACCGGAAAGAAGATATCCGCGCGCTATGTGAGAATGTTCGGCAGAAAAAGAGCCACGGACCGGGGTTATTCTCTCTGGGAGTTTGAAGTATACCCCGCCTTATATCCCAATATAGCAATAGGGAAGAAGTCTTTTTCGTCATCCTTTGGAGAGGCGACTTATGTGCCCGATAGGGCCATAGACGGCGATATGAATACTCGATGGGGCAGCGAATACTCGGACCCGCAATGGCTTTATCTCGATCTTGGTAGTAAATACGAGATCAACATGATCCACATCTATTGGGAAAACGCCTACGCAAGCTTATACGCGATCCAGCAGTCGGATAACTCGCAGAACTGGAAGGATATCTGCAGAATAAGCAAAAACGACGGCAAGGCGGACTGCATATATTTCGACGTGCCTCTTATAACCCGCTATATCAGATTGTTCGGGATCGACCGCGGAACGGAATGGGGTTATTCCATCTGGGAATTAGAGGTCCGCGGAAAGAAGCATAAATAACCCTCCTTGGCGCCCTTTTAGGGACGTGCCACTTAGGGACGTGCCACTTTGGGACACTCCACTTTCCTATTATTAAGCTAACGATTTCATATACGATGTTTTGTAAGGCCGGCTCGCGGAGGAGCCGGCACTCACTCGCGCATTTCGCGCTCGATCGCTCGCTGTTTTTTCGCTGACCGAGGACGAAATGTCCGAGGAAATGCCGAATCTCAACAAGATTCGGCCGACCTTTGGGACTTAACGGCTCGTAA
>CAZYBX010000070.1:0-7490 GCA_964645565.1 uncultured Planctomycetia bacterium
TTTTTGTATTGATGGCGGGCGTGGGTTCGGTAAGCTGTGTCCTGGTCGTATTCATCCAGGAAGCCTTCGGCTCGGCTACCACACATCTAAGTATCCTGATCATGTTTTTGGGGCTGGGGGCATTTGCGGGCCTGATGCTGTACGGCAGGTTCGGCCAGAGGTTCCGCAAGGATACGGCCATCCTGACGTGTATGCTGTTAAGCGGCCTGGCCATAATCCTTTTCGCGCTCGTCTCAAAACACATCCCGCATTTATGGATCTCCGGCATAGCGATGTTTTTTTGGGGCCTTACCATAGGCCCGATCATAGTGATGCTCAATACGATAGTCCACGAGCTCATCCCCGAGGAGGCCCGCGGCAGGATATTCAGTTCGCTGGAGGCCGTTATTCATCTCGGGTTTTTGGTATTTATGTTCATCGCCGCGGTATCCGCCGAGCGCTTTACAAAGGCATGGATTTTGATCACCTGCGGCGCCGCTTTCGCGTTGTGGAGTGTCTTAAACCTTTTAGGCGGCATGAAAGCGTCGCGGGCAAAATAAAACCCGCATGATCGTCTCAATGCGGGTGATCTTACGCCTCATCTTTTACGGAAACGCCTATTTCTTCTTCGTTTTTACGGTGTCTTTCTTCAGTTTTTTGACCTTATCGAGGCATTCCCTGTAAAAATTGCATACCGGGCAGCAAATGTTTTCCTCGCCGCGCTCGCCCCTGTACCACTTGGTCTCGCACGTCCAGAATATCTGGCATTTTTCACAGCATGTCATCTTGCAGTTTTTCATGTCCGGCCCTTCCGTCATAAATATCAATATTATTATATATAACGCAATTTTATAAGTCAAGAAGAAAGCCATTCCTTGACAAAACCGCGCCGCCATGTATAATAATTTTATACAAATTAGGCTATTATGCTTAAAACATTCACAGGGGGAGTCCACCCCAGAGAAAAAAAGGAACAAACCGAAGGAAAGCCCATAAGACAGGCCGGGCTTCCCGCCAGGGTCGTCATCCCGATGATACAGCATACGGGCGCGCCGTGCGAACCTCTTGTGAAAGTCGGCGACACGGTCAAGAAGGGCGAGGCCGTGGGACGTGCGGAAAAGTTGATAACGAGCCCCGTCCACGCGAGCGTCTCGGGCGCTGTCAAAGAGATCAAAGTGACGCCACATCCTACGGCGGGCAAATCCGTCTCTGTCGTGATAGAATCGGACGGAAAGGATGAGTGGATAAAGCCGGCGAAAAAGCGCGACAGCGCGGCGGCCTTGAATAAAGAGGAGATAATCGATATCGTGCGGGAGAGCGGTATCGTCGGCATGGGAGGCGCGGCGTTCCCCACTCACGTCAAGCTCAAGCCGCCGAAAAAGGTGGATACTCTCATATTGAACGGCGCCGAATGCGAACCGTACCTTACCTGCGACGACCGGCTTATGATAGAGAGGCCTCTCGATATATTGAAAGGTTTACTTTTGATGATGAAGGCCCTTGAGGTCGGTAAGGCCGTTATAGCTATAGAGTCGAATAAACCGAAAGCCGCAGGAGCGGTGAAAGACGCCCTTGATTCTCTTGACAAGGGTTTATTGAGCGGGAAAGAGGTCGTCCTGAAGATCCTTCCCACAAGATATCCTCAGGGCTCGGAGAAACAGATGATTTACGCGACACTCAAGAGGAAGGTGCCGCCGAAAGGGCTTCCGTTCGAGGTAGGCTGCGTCGTCCAGAACGTCGGGACGGCGTTGGCGGTGTCCGAGGCGGTGCATGACCGTAAGCCGTTGATAGACAGATGCGTCACCCTGTCGGGCGATTGCCTCAGTGAGCCCTTGAACCTGAACGCGCGCATAGGTACAAGCGTAAGGGATCTTCTGGAGGAATGCGGCGGCCTCAAGAAGGACATAGCGAAGCTTATCGTAGGCGGGCCGATGATGGGCATCGCGCAATACACCCTGGACGTCCCCGTTATTAAAGGCGTGAGCGGCGTATTGTTTTTGTCCAAAGACGAAGCGCGCGTTTTCGATGAGATGCCGTGCGTGAGATGCGCCAGGTGCGTCAACGCCTGCCCCATGAGCCTCCTTCCTCTCGTATACGGAAAATTCGTAAAAAAAGAGCGATGGGACGAGCTGGAGAGATACAATATCGACGACTGTATGGAATGCGGGTCGTGCTCTTATGTGTGCCCCAGCAGGATCCCCATCGTGCAGTATATCAAAGCGGGCAAGAGAGAGATTTTTTTGAGAAAAAATAACAGGTGAAACTGGTGGGGACGCTCACCAAAGGTGGGTGTCCCCAAGGGAAGGAAGAGGCCGTGAGTAAAGATAACATGAAGTTTACGATATCGGCGAGCCCTCATATCTTTGACAGGACGGACACGCCGGCGATGATGTACGGAGTGGCCCTGGCGCTCCTCCCGGCAGCTATAGCCGGCGCTGTCTTCTTCGGACAGCGCGCGGTGTTGCTGATGGTCGCGTGCATGTCCGCCTGTATATTATCAGAGGCCTTTTTCCGGAAGCTGCGCAGAAAGGCGGCTTCGATCAGCGACGGGAGCGCGCTCCTCACAGGGCTTCTCCTGGCGATGGTGGTGCCGCCGGACCTCCCGGTGTGGATGGCGGTATTGGCGAGCGCATTCGCTATCGGCATAGGCAAGGAGATATTCGGCGGCCTGGGCTCGAACATCTTCAACCCGGCGCTGTTGGGCCGCGCGTTTCTCTCAGCCGCGTTTCCGGCGAACATGACAGTCTATACCGCGCCTTTTTCAAGGCCCGCTCTCGGCGGTATCGACGCGGTAACCTGCGCGACGCCTCTGGGCCTTATGAAGTTCGAGAAGATCGCCACCGGCATCCGGGAGCTCTTTATAGGCAATGTCGCCGGATCTGTGGGCGAGACATCGGCGCTTTTGCTTCTGATCGGAGGGATATTTATTTTAGTGAAGCGGTACGCGGATTGGCGCATACCCCTGGGTTATATTGGGACAGTATGCGTATTCGCGGGCGTTCTGCACTTAATATCGCCGGAGGGGTACCCGGGCGTGTTATTCCAGTTATTCGCCGGCGGCCTGATGATCGGGGCGCTCTTTATGGCGACGGATCCCGTGACATCGCCCGTCACGAAACCGGGCAGGTGGGTATTCGGGATCGGCTGCGGCATATTGTCGGTGGTCATACGTTCGTGGGGCGGACAGCCCGAAGGCGTTATGTATTCCATATTAATCATGAACGGCCTCACGCCGGTAATCAACCTCATCACCAAACCTAAGAGGTACGGTACATGAAAGATGCGGTCAAGATGATATCGGTGCTTGCTATAGTCGGGGTCTTTTCCGGCGGGGTGCTTGTGGGCGTTTATAACTACGCGAGCCCGTTGATAGAGGATAACGAAGCCAGGGCGCTGGAAGAGGCGATCTACAAAGTATTGCCGGAAGCCAAGAGTTACAACGATATAACAAAAGACGGGATCGTGATCTACGAAGGCCTGGGCGAACAGGGCGAATTGGTCGGCTACGCGTTTAAGGCAGGCGGCTTCGGCTATCAGGGCGTGATAGAGATCATCGCCGCCGCGGATACAGAATTAAAAGAGCTTAAGGGCATGGAAGTGCTCGAATCATCCGAGACGCCCGGGCTGGGGGCGGAGATCATGAAAGAACCTTTTAAGAAACAGTTCCGCGGGCTTTCAGTTTTGCCGAAGATCACGTTCACGAAAGATAAGGTGACTCGGGATAATGAGATACAGGCCATAACGGGCGCGACCATATCTACGAACGCGGTGGTCGAGATATTGAACAAGGAAATCGCCAGGGTGCGCAGGGTCTTAAAAGGGGACTGATATGGCGTTGCGTAAGGAATTCACAAAGGGGCTGTGGAGCGAGAACCCGGTATTCGTAATGGTTCTGGGCATGTGCCCGACGCTTGCCGTGACGACAAGCGCCATATACGGGTTTTCGATGGCGGCGGCTACGACGTTCGTGCTGGTGTCGTCGAGCCTGATCGTCTCCGCGTTCCGGCGTTTTATACCAAACCAGGTGAGGATAGCTACCTACACGGTGATCATCGCCACGTTTGTCACAATGGCGCATTATTACTTAAAGGCGAATTTCCCGCCCATAAGCAAGGCGCTCGGCCCGTACGTCCCCCTGATCGTCGTCAATTGTATAATCCTGGGAAGGGCAGAGGCGTTTGCCTCCAAGAACACCGTTATACGTTCCGTCGTGGACGCCGCCGGTATGGGCGCGGGGTTTACGCTGGCCCTTGTGATACTGGGTTCGGTGAGAGAGCTCTTCGCCGCCGGAAAGATATTCGGATATACGGTAATACCGCACTGGCATCCGTGGGTCATAATGGTGCTCCCGGCGGGCGCGTTTATTTCGCTCGGCATACTGGTAGCCGTTTTTAACGTCGTATCCGGAAAGGTCAAAAAGTGAACCTCGTTCTGATATTTATCGCGGCCGCCATAACGAATAACTTTGTCCTGACATATTTTCTGGGTATATGCCCGTTCATAGGCGTATCGAACAAGCTGGAATCCGCGTTCGGGATGGGCATGGCGACGACGTTCGTAATGACGCTCGCCGCGACGGTCACATGGCTTATCAATAATTATCTTTTGATCCCGTTTCATATCGAATTTCTGGAATACGCCGCGTTCATACTGACCATCGCGAGCCTGGTGCAGCTCGTCGAGATGTTCATAAGGAAGACGTCCCCGGAGCTATACCGCGCGCTCGGCATATACCTTCCTCTTATAACGACGAACTGCGCGATACTGGGCCTCACGCTTTTTGTAGCGATGAGGACATATGGTTTTATGGAGGCTATAGTCTTTGGCTTCGGAGCGGGCGTCGGCTTCAGTCTGGCGCTCATATTGATGGCGGGGATAAGGGAGGAGCTCGAATACGCCGATGTGCCGGCGCCCTTCAAGGGCACGGGGATCACTTTGATAATAGCCGGGCTTCTGGCCCTGGCGTTTATGGGCTTCGGCGGACTGATTTCATCGTGAAAGACATATTTTAGGAGTTAGGAGATAGGAGTTAGGATATAGTGGTAGTAATATCGATTTTGACGATGGTCGGACTGGGGGTCCTCTTCGCGGGGGTCCTGATATTCGCGAACCGGAGATTGAAGGTCGAGGAAGACCCGAGGATAGAGGAGCTTACCGCAAAGCTTCCCGGGCTTAATTGCGGCGCCTGCGGGTTTCCGAGCTGCCGGATGTTCGCGGAAGGCATCGTCCTGAAGAAAGAGGAAGCTATAAATTCTATGTGCCGCGTCGCCGGGCCGGAAGTGGCGAAGCTTATCGCCGAGATATCGGGCGTCAGCACGGAAGTGGCCAAGCGGGTCTCGGTAGTGTATTGCGGCGCAAAAGATAAAGATAAGACAAAGAAGGCCGTTTATAAGGGGATCGATACTTGCAGAAGCGCGGATATCATCTCCGGCGGAGGGATGAACTGCGAGTACGGCTGTCTCGGGTTCGGCGATTGCGCGAAAATCTGCCCGTTCGGCGCGATCAAAATGGAGGAAGGCCTGCCGAAGGTCGATCCCTACAAATGCGTGGCCTGCGGCAAGTGCGTCGAGACTTGTCCGAGGAACATAATGGAACTTATGCCGTATGATGTCGAGCACCTCGTCGTGGCGGCATGCAGGTCTAAGGACAGCGGCGCTTTTGTGAGAAAGATCTGCACCGTGGGCTGCATAGCCTGCAGGATCTGCGAAAAGTTATCGGGCGGCGTCTTTTACGTAGAGGATAACCATTCGAAGATCAGAAAGGAACGTATAAAAGAGGACATAAAGTGGGACGAGATCATAAAAAAATGCCCCACTAAAACGATCGTCAGGATAAAGTAACGGTAAAAAAACAGGGGGTAATATGGGAAAGGTAGTGGAAGTGAACGACAGCACTTTTGAGCGGGAGATCGTAAAGTCGGAGATACCGTCAATAGTGGATTTCTGGGCGGGCTGGTGCATGCCCTGCAAAATAATGGGCCCCGTGATCGACGAGATAGCAAAGGAGTTCGACGGGCGCGTAAAGGTCGGTAAGATAAATATCGACGAAAATACCGAGATGGCCACGAACCTCTCCGTCATGAACATCCCCACGCTCGTCTTTTTCAAGAACGGGCAGGAGACGGGCAGGGTGACGGGTGTCGTCTCAAAAGATTCTATAATAACGAAGATACAAGAGCTGCTTTAATGGCAGGGTCATCGCGCCGTGAAGATTATGGCCTAGCGCTTGATATCGGGACTACGGATATCAAGGGATGCCTTGTGGACCTGGGTTCCGGAAAGGAGCTTTCGCGGGCAAGCGTCCCCAACGGGCAGAAGGCGTTCGGTCAGGATGTGATAACGCGTCTCTATTTCGCGACGAAGGAAAAGGGCCTGAAAGAGCTCAACAGGCGCGTCATATCGGCCGTTAACAGGCTTATAGGCAGGCTGTCAAAAGACTCGTCTTTGGACCCGGGCCGGATCAAGAAGATCGCGGCGGTAGGCAATAGCACCATGTACCACCTTATGCTGATGATAGGGCCGGAATCCCTGGCGCGCGCGCCGTTTTTACCGGCTGAAAGCAAACTTCAAGAGAGAGACGCCGGGGAAATGGGACTCGCCGCCAAAAACGCGGATTTTACTTTTTTACCCAATATCTCCGGCTTCGTCGGGTCTGATATCCTGGCGTCGATCCTGGCCTCCGGAATGCATAAGGCCGCCGGGATGAACCTCATTATGGACATGGGGACAAACGGCGAGATCGCCTTAGGCTCCGGGGAGAGGATATTCGTAGCCTCGTGCGCGTCAGGGCCCGCCTTCGAAGGCAGGCACATCAAATGCGGTATGCCCGCGAGGGAGGGGGCTATCATAGGCGCGAGGCCGTCGAAGAAGGGTATAGCGCTTAAGATATTGGGTGATGTCCCCCCGAAAGGCATCGGCGGAAGCGGCCTGATAGATATTATCGCGATACTTCTGAATAATAAAGTCATCGCCGATTCCGGCAGGATGGTCAAAAAAGAGTTTGTGATATATAAGAAGAAGGGAAAAAGGATATATGTCGACCAAAACGACGTAAGGCAGGTCCAGCTGGCCAAGGCTGCCCTGGCCTCGGGCATAGAGGTGTTGAGCCGGAAGGCCGGTAAAGCGCTCCGGGAAATAAAGTCTTTTTATGTCACGGGCACCTTCGGCACGGGCATCGACAAGGCAAGCGCCAAAAGGATCGGCCTGATCCCGAAAGAGGTCCCGGCCGGCAGGATCAGGTTTCTAAAAGACGGCGCGCTGTCCGGGGCGAAGGAGTTCCTTCTCAGGCCGTCCCGCAGAAGAGAGATAGATTCGATTTTATCGAGATGCGTGCATGTGGGGCTTCATAAGGAGAAGGATTTCGAGGAGTTGTTTACGGCAGCGATGTATTTTGGGTAATATTGATATTCCACGAGCGACTACAAAATTTAGCCTCGAGTGAGCAAAAAATCGGTTTCTAAAAGGACGGTGGATTGTCCGGCCGCACTCATACATAGTTCCGGTACTTTCGCG
>CAZYBX010000071.1:0-7462 GCA_964645565.1 uncultured Planctomycetia bacterium
CGCCGTGCGCGAAGGCGGCGGTCGCGGCGGGGGCGGACGGTCTGATAGTGGAGGTGCATCCTAACCCTGAGGAGGCCTTCTCGGACGGTGCGCAGTCTCTGCTGCCGGAAAAGTTTGCGACTATGATGGAAGAGCTTAAAGCGGTCGCAAAAGCAGTCGGAAGGGAAATGTAACGGGATACGGGGAACGGGGTACGCACGGAATAATATGAAATTCAAACAGATTACAATAATAGGCACAGGATTGATCGGCGGATCGCTTGGCCTGGCGATCAAAAGGAAACGGCTGGCGTCCTGCGTTATCGGAGTCACCGCCCACAAAAATACGCTTATGAAAGCCATAAGGCGGGGGGCGATCGACTGGGGCACTCTTGACGCCGAGAAGTCGGTAACGGGGTCTGATATGGTAATCCTGGCCACCCCCGTCGATAAAGTCCTGCCCACGCTGAAGAGGATCGCCCCACGTCTTAAAAAAGGCTGTATTGTCATAGATGTAGCAAGCGTTAAAGAGGCGATAGTCAGGGACGCCGAAAGGATAGCGGGGCGAAGGGCATATTTTGTCGGCTCACATCCCATGGCAGGCTCAGAGCGGCGCGGCATAGATAAGGCCGGAGGCGGCCTCTTCAAAGGCGCGCCCTGTATCGTCACAAGGACAGGCCGCACCGACCGAAAAGCGTTCAGGGCGGTCTCGGATTTCTGGAAGGCCCTGGGTGCAAAGGTCTTTATATTGTCTCCGGCTGAACATGACAGGAGGATCAGCAATATCAGTCATCTGCCCCACATAGTCGCTTCTGCTTTAGCCCTGGCCGCTAAAGCGGCTTCGCTGGGATTCGCATCCACCGGCTTCAGCGACACGACCCGTATCGCGGCCAGCAGTCCGGACCTTTGGATATCTATTCTGATGGCTAACCGCAGGAACGTAGTGAAGGATATAGAAGATTATCTGGACAGGCTGCTGGACATAAGGAAGGCGATCTTACACAATAAAAAAGACAAGCTTAGAGGGATACTTCTAAAGGCAAAGAATAAACGCGACACCTTCAGCCATCGATGAAGCGGGATTATATTATAGCTATAGACGGGCCGGCGGGAAGCGGCAAAAGCACAGTGGCCAGAGAGGTAGCCAGGCGCCTTGGGATGCTTTACGTCGATACCGGCGCGATGTACCGGGCGTTGACGCTGAAGGCGATCGAGGAATGCGCCGACATGGAGGATGAAGGAGCCCTGGCCGCCATCGCCGAGAAGGCCGATATCGAGCTCAGGACGGACGCCGATCTCAAGCTCACCGTGCTCCTCGACGGGCGCGATGTATCCGAAGAGATCAGAAAAACGCATGTCACGAACAATGTGCAATATATTGCCCGCGTCCCGGCCGTGAGAAAGCAGATGGTAAAGCTTCAGCGCAGGGCCGCCCGCTCGGATAGAGGCGCGGTCCTTGAGGGCAGGGACATAGGGACTGTGGTGTTTCCGGACGCGGATAAGAAGATATATTTGGACGCGGGCATAGAGGAGAGGGTGAAGAGGCGCTTTAGAGAACTCAAAGATAAGGGCCATCAGGTAACCCTTGACGAAGTGCGGAAGGATGTGGCCGCAAGAGACCATTCGGACATGACCCGTAAAGTAGCGCCCCTGAAGAAGGCCGAGGACGCACTTACTGTAGATACTACAGACATGACGATAGCCGAAGTCGCCGAGAGCATAATAAAGGAAGTAAAAGCTGTTCAAAAATGATCTATTGGCTGACCTGTTTCTTTCTAAGGATCATTGCCCGGGCGTCGCTTATACTCAAAAGGCACGGGGTGGAAAACATCCCGGAAAGGGGCTCGTATATCGTTGCCTGCAATCACGTGAGCCATCTCGATCCGATAGTTAGCGCGGCCTTTATAAAGGGGAAGTTGAATTACTTAGGCAAGCAAGAGCTTTTTGAAAACAGGTTTTTAGGCTGGTATATGAAAAAGATAAGGGTCATACCGGTAGATAAACACGGCTCTCCGTATAGCGGCTTGAAACAGATCATAAAGAAGATAAGAGAGGGGATACCCATATTTGTCTTTCCGGAGGGGACGCGCGGAGACGGCACCGGATTTCTTGAGCCTGAACCCGGCGTGGCGTTCCTTGCCGTCAAGTTCGGCCTCCCTGTCCTGCCGGTCTACGTCGAGGGGACGGATAAGGCGCTTCCAAAGCATGCCCGCCGCATAAAAAGGGTGCCGGTGAACGTCTACTATGGAAAGGCCAAAAGATATACACTGCCTGCCGGTAAGGACAAAGACGCCGGATATAAAGAGATAAGCCGCCGGATAATGGACGAAATCAGAAAGCTCAAAAAAGAATATGGCGCTAAGGATTAACATATCGGAATTTTCGGATTTCTGTTTTGGCGTGAAGCGCGCCATCTCTCTCGCGGAAGGCGCGCTGAAGAAAAGCGAAGCCCCGGTTTATTCATTAGGGGCGCTGATACATAATCAGCGCGTGGTGGACGGACTGGCCGCGAAAGGGCTCAAGATAGCCCGGGATCACAAGAAATTGGACAAAGGCACGGTAGTGACGCGTTCCCACGGGATACGTCCCCGGGCCCTTATAGAGCTGGGCAGGAAAAACGTATCGATCATAGACGCCACTTGCCCTTTTGTAAAAAACGCGCAGATACTTGCGAAGAGACTGTCGGACGGGGGGTATAAAGTGGTGATAGTGGGGGACAAAGGGCACCCCGAAGTGAGGTCCCTGACGGATTTTGCGGGAAATAACGCCCTGGTGGTGGCGTGTAAGGACGACGCCGCGAAGTTGAAACTGAAAAAGGGCAAGATAGGGGTGATAGCGCAGACCACGCAATCACAGAAAAATTTTTTGGAAGTGGCGTCTGAACTGCTGGCCAGGGGATTTAACGAGGTCAGGGTCTATAACACGATATGCAGCGACGTGAATATGCGGCAGAAGTCCACGGAGCTGTTCTCTAAAGACAATGACCTGATGCTGGTGGTGGGAGGCAGGGAAAGCGCCAACACGAAGAGGCTTTTTGATATCTGCAGGGCAAACGGTAATAAGGCTTATCATATAGAAGGCAGCGGCCAGATAAGGAAAAGCTGGCTGAAGGGTAAAAAAAGAATAGGTGTGGTGAGCGGCGCGTCCACTCCCCGCTGGATAGTCGACGAAGTAGTTGAAAGATTAAAACAATTTAAAGGTTGAGATACTGAAGATGCTATGACTATGAGAGTCTTCAGTATCAATTCGCGCAAATGACTTACCTCGTCCCGGAATTTCGGGACTCCGTAAGTCATGCGCTCATTGAAAGGAAGGTTGAAATAGGAGAGTATGCTTTGGAAAAGAAAAGAAAAGGATAAGGAAGAGCCAATACCCGTCAAAAAGGAGGAGGAAAAAGAGGAGCGTGTCGATTCTCCTCCCGGGGTATCTAAGTCCGCCGGACCCCCCGAGCCGGATTATAAGGAAAAGCTGAAGGACATAGAGATACGCAGCCGGGCCGGAAAAGATGAGGAAGAGGCAGGCCCTTCGGTGGAAGACGGCCTGTCGGCTCTGTACGAAAGTTCGATCAAGGAGTTTAAAGAAGGCCAGGTGGTAAAGGGTAAGGTGATCGAGATAAGGCGCGATGAAGCCGTCGTGGATATAGGTTATAAATCGGAAGGTATCATATCGCTTTCTGAGTTTCCCGAACCCGGCAAGCTGAAGGCCGGCGATACCGTCGAGGTTCTGCTGGAATTGAAAGAGGACGAAGACGGCTGCGTCGTGTTATCGAAACAGAAGGCCGACAAGCTTCAGGGGTGGGAGAGGATCGTCTCTACCTATAAGGAGGGTGATCCCATAATCGGCAAACCCGTACGCAAGGTCAAAGGCGGCATGATGGTGGATATCGGGATGGAGGCTTTTTTGCCGGCGTCTTTGGCGAGCCTGAAGACTTATTGCAACCTCGATGAGCTGGTCGGCCAGGAACTCGATTTCAAAATAGTGAAGATCAACAGGTCAAGGAAGAATATCGTCGTATCGAGAAAGGATTTCCTGAAGCAGCAGCTGGACGAGTCGAGGCAGAGGCTTTTGAAGGAACTGGAAAAGGGCAAGCTCATCGCGGGGGTCGTGAAGAACATAACCGATTTCGGGGCCTTTATAGATCTGGGCGGCCTTGACGGATTGCTTCATATAACCGATATGAGCTGGGGCAGGATATCGCATCCCAGCGAGATGCTCGCTATCGGCGATAAGGTGGAAGTGGTCGTGCTCGACTTTGACAAAGTGACCAACAGGGTCTCTCTTGGTCTTAAGCAGAAGACCGCCAGCCCGTGGCAGGACATCGATAAGAAATATCCGCCCGGGTCGAGGGTAAAGGGTAAGGTCGTGAACCTGATGCCGTATGGCGCCTTTGTCGAACTGGAAAAGGGGATCGAAGGGCTGGTGCATATTTCCGAGCTGTCATGGTCAAAGAGATACAGCCATCCTAATGAATTGCTCGCGATCGGCGATGTGATAGAGGCGGTGGTGCTTGATTGGGACAAATCCAGCCAGAAGATATCCCTCGGTATGAAACAGCTTGAAGCGGACCCGTGGCTGGGAGCGGAGGATAAATTCCCGGTGGGCGCGAAGATAAAAGGCAAGGTCCGCAATCTCACGGACTACGGCGCTTTTGTGGAGCTCGAGGAGGGCGTGGACGGGCTTATCCATGTCTCCGAGATATCATGGACAAAAAAGGTGGGCCACCCCAGAGAACTTCTTAAGAAGGGGCAGAAGATAGAGGTCGTCGTCTTATCTGTGGACGCAAAAAACAGGAAATTATCCCTGGGCTTAAGGCAGATGACGCCCGACCCCTGGCCTAAGATCGCCCAGACCTATAAAGAGGGCTATACTACAGTGGGCAAGATCACAAAGATCACCAATTTCGGCATATTTGTCGAGTTGGAAAATGACCTCGAAGGCTTGGTCCATGTGAGCGAGTTGGAGGAGAAGACCCAGGCGGAACTTGAAGCTAAATATAAAATAGGGGCGAAACTTCCGGTCAAAGTGGCCAAGCTCGACGAAGCTCAGAGGAAGATTGCTTTGGGACTCCAATAATATACAATGCTGGAGTCCCAAATGGGACATACTCCATACGTTGCAATAAATGGTGACAGTCACCTTATTTTAAGAGAGTTAAATAGTCAGTAAATAACTATTTGTCATTCTTAAAATAAGGTGACTGTCACCATTTAATAATTCCACCAGAGGCGGCCTTTTTCTCCCGTTGTAGGAATATTGGATCTTTTATACCATTTGGCGTTGCCGGCCACGAATAATATATTGCAGCCGCCGGCGTGCCGTACGGAGGGCAAGTTGTCCTTGTAGATGTAAAAGAGGCTCTTCGGCGGCGTATCCGCGACAAGCGCGCCGTCGGCTATCATTATACATTGTGAGGGACTGGCGACCTCGCTGATATCCCTGCCGATCCATTTCCCGCCGTCGTTAAAACCAAGACCGTAAATACCGTTATATCCATAAGAGAAATAAGAATGCTTGTCGTAATCATGATACCGGTAATTGGGACACTCAAAGACCTTCGGGTCGTCTATATAAGGCTCGAGGGCATTATACCACGCCGTGCCGTCTGTGAATAAAACCGGCGGAAACTGGAATCCGTGTTCGTCTATATACATATGCATGCCCAGCCCTATCTGCCGCAGGTTGTTTACGCATTGGGCTGTCCGCGCCGCTTCCCGCGCCCTGCCGAAAGCAGGCGTAAGCAGTGAAGCGAGATAGCAAATGATCGCTATGACCACTAAAAGCTCTATTAATGTAAACCCTTTTTTCCTCATGTTATTTTAAAGTATATCACGGAAATATGAATTTGACAACCCCATTTTATTCTGCTACAATATCTGCGATTTAAATAAAGGGGTGATCATATTGAAAAAACAAGCCGAGCAGCTCTCCCTTATAAGACGCGGGGCCGTCGAAATAATCCAGGAGAAGGAATTAAGCGCCAAGCTGGAAAGGGCTGTAAAATCCGGGAAGCCGCTTGTGGTGAAATCGGGGTTTGATCCCACCGCGCCGGACATCCATTTGGGACATACGGTACTCCTTCGCAAACTCAGGCATTTTCAGGAGTTGGGACACAAGGTGGTGTTTTTGATAGGTGATTATACGGCGATGATCGGCGATCCGTCCGGCGCTTCAAAAACAAGACCTCGTCTGACAAAAAAAGAAGTATTGAAAAACGCAAAAACTTACAAGTCGCAAGTGGCGAAGATACTCGATACCGACAGGCTCGAGGTCCGTTTTAACAGCGAATGGCTCAGCCGTATGAAAGGACCCGAGATAGCTGAGCTTGTATCCAAATACTCCGTTACGCGCATGCTGGAAAGGGATGATTTTTCCAATCGCTATAAAGAACAGAAGCCTATAAGCATGCTCGAGTTCTTTTATCCGTTATTACAAGGTTACGATTCAGTTGCGCTGAAGGCCGACGTCGAAATCGGAGGGACCGATCAGAAATTTAACATGCTGGTCGGCCGCACCATACAGGAGCGTTACGGCCAGGAAGCTCAGGTCGTGATCACGATGCCTCTGCTTGAAGGCCTCGACGGAGTCGATAAGATGTCCAAATCGCTCGCGAACTACGTCGGTATCAATGATGCGCCTAAAGATATGTACGGAAAGCTGATGTCGGTCTCCGATGAGCTTATGTATAAATATTACGAATTGTTGACCGATGAAGACGTAAAGGCCGTAAGGGATGCCGTTCTCGGAGGAAGGCTTCACCCCAAGAAGGCGAAGTCGGATCTGGCGAAGAACATAGTGTCTCAGTACTACAGCAGGGCCAGGGCCGAGAAAGAAGAGATCAGTTTCGAGAAGGTGTTCGCGCAGAAGGAAGCTCCGGAGGACGCGCGCGAAATCGCGGTATCCAGGGATGAGATCGGCATAATAGATCTTCTGATGGAAGGCGGGCTATGCGAGAGCAGGGCAGAGGCAAAGCGGCTCATCAAGCAGGGCGGTGTCATGCTTGATAGCCAAAGGATCCAGGATATAAACCACGTGGTCAAGCTTACCGAAAAACGCGTGGGCGTTAAGGCCGGAAAGCTAAGGTTTATAAGGGCTTACAAGGGTTAAAATATTTTTGTAAATATAGTATATATTTTCCTTGACTTAAGCGAAGTTTAGTGTATAATCTACTACACCTATTTTTAGCATCGCCCGTTCTCGATCTTGACGTCGATGAAATCTTGTGATATACTGATAGATTGGGAAGGATGTGATTTTACTTTGAAAGTAGAGGCTGAGTTGTCTATAAGCGTTGACAAGTTTGGCTAAATTTTTTATAGTGTGAGGATGGGATTACGAAAAGGCATCGTCACGCGATGCTTTTTTTATCTCCACATATTTAAGCCTGTTTTTTTAACTTGTTCTTTGAAAATCAGGTAACCAAGGCCGAGTTTGAGCTAGAGTTCAGGTGTTTTTTTGTTGGAGAGTTTGATCCTGGCTCAGAACGA
>CAZYBX010000072.1:0-7449 GCA_964645565.1 uncultured Planctomycetia bacterium
CGTCGCCTCCGTCCCCTCCCCGAACAGCCCCCTCGCCATCACTCCGAGCTTGGATATGGCCTGAAGCACCCTGCTTATATGGTTCGTTATCACAAGAGCGGGAAGATGCACCATGACGGACGCCCTGAGCCCGGTCCCGATATTCGTAGGACAGGCCGTAAGGTAACCCCATCTTTCGGAATAGGCGAAATCCATGTATTCCTCAAGCTCGTTGTCGAGCGCCGCCAGCACGCGCCATGTCTCCATAAGGTTGAAGCTGGATTGTATGGCCTGGGCCCTTATGTGGTCCTCTTCGTTGACCATCACCGACAATATCTCTTTTTCGTCGACGGCAAGGGCCTTCGCGCTGTCACTGACGGCATGCTCCCGGCTTATGAGATGCCGCTCTACGAGGAACTGCATGTCTATCTCATCAAGATCGGCGATCTTGACGAACAATGCGCCCTTCATGTATTTGGACTTGCCGATGCCGCTTTTTACGATGGATAGCACCTCTTCCTTTTCCTTTTTGCCCGACCAATGAAAGAAAGGATAACCTTTTATATTACGGGCCAGCCGGACCCTGCTTGAGATGACGATGTCCGCGTTAGGGCCTTCGCCCTTCAGCCACTCGCCTGTCTGTTTTATCAGATCGTTTATCTTCATTTTGGATCTCCGTCGGTTAATAATGTATAATGAATCCTGAGATCAGGAGCGTTCGCCCTTCTTGATCTCGTCTCTCAACCTTGCGGCCTCTTCGAACTCCTCCAGCTCCACAGCCCTTCTGAGCTTCCTCTTGAGCTCCTCTACATCCACCTTCTTGTGCCTCGGCGTCGCCTTTTTCTGATGCGGCACTTTGCCCAGGTGCACGTCGGAACCGTGTATACGCTTGAACAGAGGCACCAGATACGCGCGAAATTTATCGTAACACTGGCCGCACCCGAGCTTTCCAATTTTTTTGAAGTCGGAATAAGTAAGGCCGCACGAACCGCATTTAAGCTTCTTTTCCTCGGCGGTCTTTAAAGGCGTGCCCATATCGGCCAGGCCCGCTAAAAGGTCCGCGAGCCCGAAATGCTCTTCCATCTCCGCGCCTTTCTTCTTCGCGCATTCCTCGCAAAGGTGGAGCTTCGTCATCTGGTCGTTTACGATCTCCGTCAGGTGTACGGTAGCTTCCTTTTTACCGCAAATATCGCATACCATATTTTGCATCTCCTTGAGTTATATATATGAAAGATATATTCTTACAAAGTCCACGATACATGGGTCGCAAGGTCACCACGTCACCACGTCACCGATAAGGAAAATACGATGGTTTTATTACTGGTGACCTTGTGACTTTGTGACCTTGTGACTTTAAATATACTTCCTGTTCCTCAGCTCCGTGGCTATCTTTTCTATCTCTTTTACCTGATCGGACAGCTTTTTTATATCCAGGCTTTCCCCGCGCAGGCTCTCGTGAAGCTGCACGATCTTGGATTTGACCTGGTCTATGAGCCGCATATCCTGGTACATCTTGTCCTTGAGGGCATGGACCATATGGTTGAAGGCGTCCGCCATCTCCTTCAGCTGGTCCTTCCTCCGAAGCTGAATGGTGTCCATCTCGTTTTCGACTCCGATCCGGTTCAGGTTTTTTGTGATCCGCAAAGCGGGCCCCGCTATCCTGTGAGAGGCGTATATCCCCAGCACAAGAAGGAGGCAGGATACAACCGCCACGGCCACCACGGTCCCCGCCAGAAATTGATTTTGCACGGAATTTATATAACCTTGAGGCAGGGCCTCCTCCCCGACGATGTTATGAAAAAGATTAAGGTGGACCTTGTTTACGTACCATAAAGAGAGGCCGAAGATCAATATGACGAGGCCTACGCACAAGATGAGAAGCCATGCATAAGACAGCTGCATCTCCTTATTGACCAGATACTGTTTGCGGGCGTGCACTTTCGGCTTCATGTTGACACCTCCTCTTCCTGTCGACAGTCGACGGTCGACGGTCGTCCGTGCTAATACCTAACCCCTTCTTTTTTCGTGAGCTTCCGGAATTCCTTCATCAGCATAAGTGTGACCTTTCCCGGCTTCCCGCCGCCTATCCTCCTGCCGTCCACCTTCACCACCGGGATGATCTCGGCCGCGGTTCCCGTCAGAAACGCCTCATCGGAGATAAACACTTCATGGCGGGTGATGACATGCTCATGAGCGCCGATACTGCTTTTCTTCGCTATGCCGAGGATCGTGTCTCTGGTGATGCCGCGCAGCGTCCCCATGCACTGAGGCGGGGTATAGAGCTCTCCCCGCTTCACTATAAACAGATTATCGCCCGTGCATTCGGCTACGTAACCCATCGAGTCCAGCATGATCGCTTCCTGAAAACCGCAGTTCACCGCTTCGATCTTCGCGAGGATATTATTCAGGTAATTGAGCGACTTTATCTGCGGATTAAGGGCCTCCGGAAGATTCCTGACCGTCGGCACCGTGATGATATCCAGGCCCTCTTTGTACAGCTTCTCAGGATATAGCACTATATTATCGGTTATTATGATGACCGTCGCGTTCCCCCTGCATTTACGCGGGTCAAGCCCGAGGTCGCCTTCGCCTCTTGTCACCACAAGCCTGATGTAGGCGTCTTTCATCTTGTTGGCCTTTAAAGTGAAGACGACTGCCGCCATCATATCCTTTTTCGTCATAGGCATATCAAGCATGATGGTCTTCGCCGATTCGTAGAGCCTTTCGATGTGCTCGCTCAATTTGAAGACAAGCCTGTCGTAAGACCTGATGCCCTCAAAGACGCCGTCGCCGTAGAGAAGGCCGTGGTCGAAGACCGAGACCTTGGCGTCCTTCCTCTCGTAAAGCTTGCCGTTAATATAGACCTTCTGTCCCATAAGAACCCTCCCCCGATTTATCTTATAATTATACCATAATCTTTTCTAGAATCCCATCTTTTATGGCCAAATATTTTGACGCGCTCTCGATATACTCTTTTTGATGCGTGACGACGACGACGGCCAGCCCCTCTTTCGCGGCAAGATCGAATATAAGATCGTCGATCATGCGGCTGTTTTCCGAATCCAGATTGCCCGTGGGCTCGTCGCAGAAAAGGATCTCGGGCGAATTTATCAGGGCGCGGGCGATAGCCGCGCGCTGCTGCTCGCCGCCTGAAAGCTCGGACGGCCTGTTGTCCGTCCTGGCCGCGAGCCCCACTTTCGCCAGCATATCCGCGGCCCTCTTTCTGAGCGCAGGGATATCCCGGCCGCGGCCGATAATACCCGGCAGCATCACGTTCTCGACGGCCGAGAACTCCTGCAGAAGGTGATAAAATTGGAATACAAAGCCGATCTTCCTGTTGCGCAGGTCCGAGAGCTTCCTGTCCGACAACTCATAGACGGACATCCCGTCCAGGGTCACCTCTCCACTGTCCGGCCTGTCGAGTCCGGCCAAAAGGTGCAGCAGCGTGGATTTTCCGGCGCCTGACGGCCCTACGATAAAATGGACGTCTCCTCTATCGACCTCCAGGTCTATGCCGCGTATGACGTGCAGGTGCTTGCCGCCGTTATGATAGCTTTTATGCAGTCCTCTGGCCGTCAGCATCACTCGTATCTCAACGCCTCCGCCACATTCAGGCTCGCCGCTTTACACGACGGGTATACCGTCGCGAGCAGGCTGAGGATGATCGCCGCCGCGGCGATTATAAGCGGATCGCTCCAGCTTATGTATACCGGTAGCGCGTCGATGTAATATACATCGGGCGAAAGCCTCACGATCTTATACGCCTTCTGCAGCCAGCCCAAAAAGACCCCCGCGCCGACGCCTATAGCCGTCCCGAAAAGACCTATAAAAAGGCCCTCGAGCCTGAATATGGCCCTTATATCCGCGTTGGTCGCTCCTATTGTCTTAAGTATTCCTATATCCTTGGTCTTCTCGACGACGCGGACGATAAGAGTGCTCGCTATGTTGAAACACGCCACTATCACGATAAGCGTAAGTATTATGAACATCGCTATCTTCTCGAGCTTAAGGGCGCTGAAGAGATTCGCGTTCAGGTCCATCCAGCTCTGGACGAAATACGGGAACCCGAGCCTGACGGCGATATCGCGCTTTACTTGATCGGCTTTCAGCGCGTCGGTTATGTTGACCGCGACACCCGTGACCAGTCCTTCTATGCCGAATAACCGCTGGGCCGGCCCTAAGCCTATGAATACATTATTCACGTCAAAGGTATAAAGGCCGCTCCGCAGCGTGCCGACGACTGTAAAATCGGCCGGCGTCCCGGATGATGCGGAGACGACCGACACTCGATCGCCCGGCCTCAGGTTTAGCTTGCGTGCGAGTTCGCTGCCGACCAGCATACCGCCATCGCCCAGCCGCGGTGACACGCCTTCCACGGTATATTGTTTGACATCGGTAACGCCGCCTTCCGTCTCTTCGTCTATGCCGGTCAGGATGACGCCGCTGAACATCTCGCCCGACCTTAAAATGACCTGTCCGGAGACAAAAGGGGAGCTGCTTATGACATCACTGTTTTCGGACAGCGCTTCGCGTATGAAAGGATCCGGATATATGATGCCGTCGTCCCGTTCGATGAAGAGGTGCGCTGTGGTCCCTATGATCCGTGCCTTAAGCTCATTGTCGAAGCCGCTCATGACCGCTATTACAAGTATGAGCGCGGCGACGCCCACGGCGACCCCCAGGATCGAGATAAGGCTTATTATCGAGAGGAATTTTTCTTTCCTTCTCACTTTAAAATAGCGTAAAGCTACGAATAACCGCCAGTCCATTTATGTCTCTTTCCTCAGTTGCGGGAACAGGATCACATCTCTTATGGAGGGGGAATCCGTGAAGAGCATTATCAGCCTGTCGATGCCGACGCCGAGGCCTCCCGCGGGCGGCATGCCGTGCTCAAGCGCCCTCAAAAAATCCTCGTCTATCTCGCCCTCGGCCTGTTCCTCAAGCCTCGCCCGCTGTTCCACCGGGTCATTGAGCTCGGAATACGCGTTTGCCACCTCTATGCCCCCGATAAAAAGTTCGAATCTGTCCGTCAAGCCGGGCTCATCCTTCTTCACTTTCGCCAGCGGGCAGAGCTCTTTAAACATATCTATGACGAACACCGGATGTTCCGATTTCGGCTCGATAAGGTCTGCGACGATGTTCAATATCGCCGTCCTCCCTATCTCTTTACCCTCGATCTCGACGCCCTTCTTCTTCAGCTTTTCTATCCATACCTTTTCGTCGTCATCGGGACCGATGTCGTAAGTCTCCCTCATGATCTTCGCGAACGACACCGTCTCCCACTTCGCGAGGTCTATCGTCCTGCCCTGGTATTCCAGCTTATCTTTTCCCAATACCTTTTTCGCGGTCTCCGTTATCAGCTCCCGCACAAGCTCCATCGTCTGTCCGCAATCGCCGTACGCGGTGTAGACCTCGAGCATCGTAAACTCCGGATTGTGGCGCGTGGAGATCCCCTCGTTCCGGAAGCTCTTGTTAATCTCGTATACCTTCTCGAACCCGCCCACGAGAAGCCTCTTCAAATAAAGCTCCGGAGCTATCCTGAAATACAGGTCCATGTCTAAAGCATCGTGGTGAGTCTTGAACGGCTTTCCCGCCGCGCCGCCGGGTATCGGCTGCATCATCGGCGTCTCCACTTCAAGGTATCCCTTTGAATCCAGAATAGAGCGGATGCTTTTGATGATCTCGCATCTTTTCTTGAAGACCTCCTTCACGGAGGGATTCGCTATGAGGTCCAGATATCTCTGCCTGTACCTGGTCTCCACGTCCTTAAGCCCGTGCCACTTTTCGGGAAGCGGCTTAAGGCTCTTCGACAATAGAGTGTATTCCTTGACCGCCAGAGTCGGCTCCCCTGTCCTCGTCTTGAAGGTCTCGCCTTCCGCGCCGATTATGTCGCCTATATCCAAAGCCGAATCGAGAAGCTCGAACCTTTCGGCGCCCACCATGTCATCCTTGAAGTAGAGCTGTATCTTCGCGTTTTCATCCCTGAGGTCGCAGAATATGCTTTTGCCGTGTTTTCTCTTGGCCATTATCCGGCCGGCTATGACGGCCTTCGCGCCCTCTTTAAAATCATCCACCAACTCTTTGATCCCGCATGAGATACGAAACCGCCCGCCGAAAGGGTCAACGCCCTTTTCCCGCAATAGGCCCAGCTTATCCTGTCTTGTCTTGAGTATGTCTGACATATTATATTACCCTCCGGTATAATTGAGTTTATATTATATATTATTAGCATATATCTGTCAACATGTTAGGTAGTAAAGTCACCAAGTCACCAAGTCACCAAGACACCACGTCACCAGTAAAGATAAAAACATAGGTTTTATTACTTGTGACCTGGTGACCTGGTGACCTTGTGACTTGGTGACCTTGCGACCCGGCGTTTGTAATGGAATAAAAATTGGGGCAGCCCAAAGGTGTTTGAGCTGCCCCTGCCTGAGGTGGAGGACGTTAATCCTCCTATATTGCCCGTTTTCCGGGCTATTCGATTGTCAATTATCTCTTTCTGATCTATCGACCTCTTTTTCCTCTGATAGGTACTTTATGAAGCGGTCTCTGTCTTCCTCTTTTATATAAGTGAGCATGACGCCTATTTCGTGGCTATGCCCGTCTTCCCTATCCTTCACCCACGCGACCCGGCCGAGGGCCCTTATGGCGTGGTTTGAGCGATCAGGCTCATTGATCCTTATTTCGATGGGTTGATTAGGCGATAGCGGTTTTCCAAGAAACGCTACATCCACCTTGAAGCCGCCAACGCCTACATCCACCGTTGTCCCGCCTTCATGTTCTCCAAGCGAGTCTATTTTTCTGAACCTGATTACCAGATTTTTCTTGAGCCTCGGCAGTTTTCTTTTATCAGGATAACTCTGAAGCGCGTCGATGAATTTCTGAACCAGCTCTTTTTTACTCTTAACGCCTTTTGCCGATAAATCGAGCATCATCGCCGCGTCGACAAGCGCGCTCATTATCTCACTACGTGATAGTTTCGAGCCTGTGGAAAAAAGGGAATCCATCCCGAGCTTATCGAGAAATTCCATTTCTTCCCTGCTAAGCAAGGCGATGACCCTGCATTTTTTGACGCTTTTATGGTTGCCGTTATCCTGCCGGCTGTTATTATTCTTATGGCCGTTCATCGCTCAAGCTCCTCGAATAAAAAAGCCCCGGCTTCCATATGAAACCGGGGCTGCAAATGAAAAAATTTTTCATTTCGGCGGCCAGTCGACCTTGGCGCTTTCGCGCTTTAGGCACTTGGCTTTGCAGTCCCACCCTTTCAGATGGTTTGCCTTTTTCGTTGAAAAATTCTATTTTTAAAAAACAGTTTGTTTATCGCTTAAATTTGTGCTTCCAATAAAAGTATATATGACAAAGTGACAATTGTCAATAGTACCATAACTACCTTTTGTATATCTAACAAATATGGCGCCCCTGTGGGGACGTGCCACTTAGGGACGTTGCCAAAATGTACGCCAACCC
>CAZYBX010000073.1:0-3667 GCA_964645565.1 uncultured Planctomycetia bacterium
GTGATGCTTCGGCGGCCCTGCTTTCTCATAAAGCTCTCTCGCGTGCCATGGATAGATAATAGGGTCCTTTGATCCCGAAATAAACAAAACCGGAACCGGCGATATATCCTGTACAACGTCGACCGGCTTTATTTTGTCTAAAAACACGTTTCCGGGCCTGATATTCGGGCTTTTTCCGAATTCGAATTTTTCGATTGTAGGTATAATCGCCTCTTTCTTCAGAAAATCGTTCTCCATTTTCTTAAAATCCGTCGGGGCGCTGACCGCTATAAGGCTTTGAATGTCCTTATTTTTGGCGGTATAAATGATCGCCGTAGCCGCTCCCAGCGAAAATCCTATGATTCCGATCTTCGGATACATTTCCCGGGCGCAATCTACCACGGTCCTTACATCATCGTGTTCTTCCGCGCTGAACGTATACAGCCCCGTGCTTCTGCCGTGGCCCCGGAAATCCATGGTCATCACATCGAAATATTCATAAAAATCGCCGGACATCTCCCGGAACGGGGCGGCGTCTTTACACATAAAACAGCCGTGGCACACCACGACAACCCTCTCCCTTTTTGGAGAGCTGTAATGATTTACCGCGATTTTAATACCGTGGTTTGAATCTAAAAATATCTCTTTCATCATAACGCGTTATTCCAATCTCCCAGTAATATATGCAGCAGGTTGTCCTGAAAGGTCGCGTCTTTGTGTATATTTTCGTGCCTTCGGGCGACAAATAACGCGAATGATATGTTTACGGGCGAATCCACCCAGCTGTTCTTGGTTATGCTGGCGACGGGGACGCCCAGCAGGCTTTCCCTGGTAACTATGCCGTCCCCGGCCATCAATATCTCCTCATTTAAGCGGCGGTCCCAAAAATACGTCAGCCATTTATTATTTTTTTCATCTCTCGCCAATATCGCCTTATTCAGCGTCCATACCATATCCCCGCCGAATAGTATGATCTCGCAGGGGGCGTTCCCGTCTTGCTTAAAGTTCAATGATTTCTGAAAACGGTCCGCCCTGTCCAGCGCGGCTTCGACAAACCTGTCTCTTTTTACCTCGAACTCCTTATATTCCCGCTCCCAGTCATCCTTATACTTTGACCAATAACGCGTTTTTGCCGCGGTGACCGCTTTATCGGAATATATCGACCAGCCGTATTTTTTCCAATTTTCCGCGTCATAAAGATCGATGTCCATGTCGTTGCCTTTTCCGTCTACGAAGCTGGCGATGTGCCTGGGCGGCAATAATTGGTACATACTGGGCATGGTAAACATATCATAAGGCGGGTACTTTATCAGAGCCAGGTCCAGGCCTTTATGTAAATATTCGAATACGGGCATAGATCCGAGGTTGGGGGTCCCCATAAGTATCAATCGTCTGATATTTTTTGCGCCGCCGCATGTCATTTTGAAATCGGGAGACTGGTCCAATACGTCGCTGCCTCCGTATCTCATATAATATCTGCCTATCAAGCCTCCCATGCTGTGGCAGAGAAGGCTGAATTTCATGTCCGGCCTTTTCAATGTCTTTTTTATATTCTCTATTCTCTCCGCGAGGATCCCCGCGTTCTCGACATTATCCCGCCTCCAGTCATAGTCAAAAATATAAAGATTATCTCCCGGTTCGGGGTCTCTTATGTCTCCCAGCTTGTAACCTATGCTTTCGAACATTGCCAATAGCTCCCTATACACCGTGAATTCCACTATCTCGATGGGAAGCTCATATTTGTCGACTATGCCCTCAGCCGTTATATTGTCTCTGTTTTCTTTTAAAGGCAGCTTATCGATAGGAAGGGCGATCTCATCGCGCTCGGACCGCATGAACATCTGGCTTGTCCGCAAGGTCCCCCATGCCATTTTTCCCGTCACGGCGTCGCGAAGGCGGGAGCCCATTATGCCCGGTATTATTATGATGGGATTCTCGTCGATCCGCGAGAGATACGGGGAAAACATCTTTTTAAAGTCGTGCTTCAAAAGAGGCAGCGCCGCGCAGCCCTGCCAGAAAAGGCTTGATGTCAAAATATATATGAGTAATATCTTTGGTTTAATGTTTTTCATAATGGCGCGGTAAAATCCTCAAGCGGCCTTCTCAGTTAGATAATTCCAATATCCTCCATGCGGTCCAGTCTAACGGAAGGGCGCCGGTATATGTGCGGACACTTGTTAAAATACGGCCGGGGCTTCCCAATAGTTTTAGGGGAACGCGCATAGTTATCTCTTTGGGCTTACGTTCGACCTGTATCGATCCCGCGGGAAGGCTCCGGTTTTGGTCGAATACCTTATGCTCGACCATTCCAAACCG
The DNA here is from genome assembly GCA_964645565.1 of uncultured Planctomycetia bacterium. Lineage (GTDB taxonomy): Bacteria > Omnitrophota > Gorgyraeia > JAHIPI01 > JAHIPI01 > BS750m-G14. The sequence continues at coordinate 2,296 of CAZYBX010000073.1, forward strand.
GATATGGATCTTCGGCAATTCTGAAAAAGGCATATCCTCTCTATAACCGAATAAATACAATGACACGCCGGCAGCCTCTCCCAGCGGGCGGGATAATTTAAGCGTAAAAACGAGCGAACCGTTCTCGACCTTTAAAAATTCTTCCTCTACACCCACAAACTCCTCACGTTCCTTATCGAGAAGCCCCTCCGGCAGCTCTTTTAAATATTCATCCCTGGAATAAGCCAGAGAGACGCGGTCTTCTTGAGACCTTAAGTCCACTACCGGAAGATCGCCGTATAATTCGTTCGCGCGTATAAATGAAAGAAGATACTTTGCGCTGGATCTATACTGAGACCTGTGTTTTTGGATCGCGGTATAATTTTTCATGACCTCCTGTTCTTTCAGCGGCAAGGTCTTCCAATCCGCTTTGTTCATAAATAAAGCCGGAGGCAACAGCTCCATGTCCGGCTTATACCCGTACGGCTTAGGCCATTTCTTGAAATGGACCAAATAGGGATAGAGTCCGGGCCTCAGCTCATTTTTCATATCCCACAATGCCACGCGGGTAAATAAATAAAGTGAGCGGTGGTCCGGATTATGGTCTCCCGGATGCGAAAGGAAGATCTTTGTGGGCTTAAATTCACGGATAATAGCCGTTATGTCCTTTAATATCTCATCCGCTTTATATGGCGCTCCAGGACGGTAGGCGTTTTCATAAGGAACAGCGCTGACTTCCGTAAGCATGCTTTTGGCCGCCGGCCTGTCTTTCCAGTGCGAATACCAGATCTCCAACGTGCGGAAATCCGGATATCCGAGAAAGATCAATTGCTCCGGGTCTACCCCGAATACCTTTGCCGCATCAAGAGCCTCATCGTGGCGGATAAGGCCCATTTGCCGGACCGCCTTCGGCATAACTACCAGGTGCTTGCGATATACCATAAACGACCATTGATTGTTATCGCCATAGGTCATAAATACCACTTTAAGCGGAAGGTTCATATCCTTAGCCTTTTGAATAACCCCGCCGCAACCAATGACCTCGTCATCGGGATGGGGCGCGAGTATAAGAATCCTATCCTGCGGACTCAATAGCAATTCGGGAAATTTTGGTGTCTGGGCAGGCTTCTCGGTTGAGCTCGGGGCAGGCTGGCCAAACGCAATAGCCGCAAAGAAGCCGAGCGCCATGACAAAAATAACTACAGCAAAAACCAAAGGAAGGGTTGATTTCATCTCTTTATACCTCTCTCCCCAATATATAATATGTGTAATCCGTTTTAAAATAATACCGCAGATAAGAACGCTTGCTTTTGTGTAAGACAGCGAACCCGAGTTTAATAAAAAAATCCCTGGCGTCTTCCGATCTCGTGCCGCAATGGACTCCCTTTATGCC
>CAZYBX010000073.1:3677-7422 GCA_964645565.1 uncultured Planctomycetia bacterium
CGTTTTCTGCGAGAAAACGCACGTATCTTTCCATCAGCATGCCGCCGACCCCCCGCCCCCGGGAATCTTTATCGATATTTATGTGCAAAGTCGCCGGATACTTCTTTGAAAAATCGGGACCGAAAAATTCTCCCTTTAAAAAGCCAAGAAGGGCATGCGATAGAAACACGCGGGTGTTTTTTCGCAAGAGCAGGCCTTTTCTAAATGCGCCGATAAGGAGCCCCGGCAGTATCCTATAATTAAATGTCCCGCGCATTATTCTCACATCCTTAGCTCCCGTAAGATACCCGACGATATTTTCCCCTTTGACCGCCGTAAAACAAGACCCCGGCTCAAAATCGGTAAAATAAAGCGTCAACGCGTCGGCGAGAAGCTCGCCGTCATCGATAAACCGCGCGAACGGCTGTTCAAGAAAAGCCGTTTGCCGGCTTATGCTGCGGACGGACTCTCTATCTTCTTCATTAAAACTCCGCACTGTAATATCATTCGCGCCTATCATCCCTCACGCTTTCCTGATCTTCTTTATTATGACCAGCACGGCGAAATAGCAAATGAATGAACCGATCAATCCTAACACAAAACTGCCGGCAAACAAAGGAAATAAAATACTTTCTATTTCTTTATAAGTGATTCCTTTTAACGAAGCCGGGATAATAGCCGGGTAGTCTTCTTTTAAAATAAATCTGCCTATCTCATATCCCGCCCAGCTGATAAAAGGCGCGGTGGGCGGAATGGAGATATTCGACCCGGACAATATGGCTATCCGGTTAGCGCGGGGGATCAGCATCGCAAGCAATATAACCAGAATCGTATGAAAGCCGTAAAGAGGCGTGATACCGATAAACACGCCTATCGCCGTTCCAAAGGCGATCTCGTGCGGCGTATTATTCAATCTTACCAGCGCGAGGATCTTTCTTTTTATGGCGGCCGCGGTCATTATAAATACTCACCCCTGGAGAAATAGAAGGTAAATAAAGGAAACGCCCATGGTCAAGAATCCGATGACCAGGCCGATCTTCAGCCATTCGAAAAAATTGATCTTGATGCCGCGCTCCTTTTCCAGCAATCCTAAAGCCACGATATTAGCCGTCGAGCCGATAGCGGTGATGTTGCCGCCGAAACATGCGCCGAACAGGATCGCCCACCATAAAGGCCCCGGATTCATATGAAGTACGCTCAAACTCTTTATAACGGGGATGGACGAAGCGACGACTATGGTATTATCAAGCACGCTTGAGAGCATGCCGCTCGAAAAGAGTATTCCGCCCGATAAAAGGGCCGGCTTGTTACCGATATTTGTCAATATTTTTTCCGCAAGCGCCTGCGCGATACCCGAGGTCTGAAGAACGCCTGCCTGCGCGAAAAGAAACATGAAAAACAATAAAGAAGTCCATTCCACTTCGTGCTCGATATAATAATGCGCCTTCTTGCGGCGGTACGCTAAGACGATCCCCGCAAAAATAATCGGCAACATTATCAAAAGATTGTTATCCTCTAACCCAAAAAAGAGCTCCAGCCTCCTATGGAATACGATTGCGCTTATTGTAACAACGAACAGCGCTATGCTCACCTTCTCCTGGCGGTTCATAGACTTTATTGAGACATGCGGCTGATTATATTTATACTTGTCCACAGCGGCGGAGATCTCCTTCAGGTAGCTTCTATACCAAAAACACAATACCAGTATAGTAGCTGCGAGGGCGACAAGCGAAACAGGCAGGGCATGCGTAATGAAGTCTTCGAACGAGAGCCCTGCCCGCAATGCGATCAAGACGCCTATAGGATTGCCTAATAAAGTCGAGGCCGACCCTATATTGGTGGCCAGGACGGAAGCTATCACAAAAGGCGCGGGCCTTATCTTTAATGACTTAGAGAGGTCCAGGATAATGGCCACCATCACCATTATCGAGGCGACTTCTCCCATGAGGCCCGAGAAAAGCGCCGATAGAAAGAGCAGAGAAATGAATAATTTTCGCGCCGTAAGATTCTTCATCCTAAAGGACGCGCCGACCAGCCAGTGAAAAACGCCGGTCTCTCTCATCATCCCCACAATGATCATCATCCCCACTAAAAAAATGATGACGTCGAGTGAGGCGAATTTAATAAAATGGTCCACGTCAACGCCATGGATGAGAAAGAGCATCCCGCTTCCGACAAATACAAACGTCAGCCTCAGATCCCAGAAAAACAGCGTCCCAAAAATGGAAAAGGTAAATACCGCCAGGATAAAAGACTGGCCTGTCGTAAGGCCGATCACGCGGCTGAAAAACCCGCTAAACACCGATAGCGCAAGTAAAGCTAAAAGTTTCTTCATCAGACTATTTTGCCGGGATTGCCGCCGGCCTTCGGAACCGGATCCCGGCGTGGTCTAAGACCCTGTCAAAGCGTCTTTTCACAAAATCATTAATAACAAAAAATACAAAGGCGTATGCCCACACAAAGACAGCCAGCTTCCATCCGAGCGGCTTCATAAAGATCCCATATACCGCGAACAATGTGGCAACGACCTGTGTCAATTCGGCTGTTATGATCAAGGCCGGTGCGGGATACGGCTTGGTCCAAAACGGCTCCTCGCCGGTCCGGGACAGATAGATCGTCATATGCCCGGCAACGGTCAGTTTAAGGAATATAAGCGTCTGTATTGTCAGGCGGTCCATGTGAAGGACATGTTCGCCTATCCAGAACATCAAAAAACTCGCGAAGACGCCCATAATCCCTAATACCGTCGCGAGGCTTAATACCCTGCGCATATTCCAGCTGACCGGACTTGGATATATTTTTGTGTTATCGTATGCTATCATCATAATAGGGAGATCGTTCAGCAAAGCCAGAATGACGATCATAACAGCCGTTACAGGATAAAAATTAAAGACAAGGATCGACAGCGTCATAAATAAAAGCACCCTGATAGTCTCCGCCATGCGGTAAATAGTGTAACTGTTCATCCGCTTGAATATCCTGCGGCTCTCTTTTATGGCGTCTATGATGACCGATAAACCGGGCCTGGTAAGGACGATGGCGGCGGCGGATTTTGCCGCGTCCGTCGCCCCCGCGACGGCTATGCCGGCGTCGGCTTTTTTTAACGCGGGCGCGTCGTTGACGCCGTCGCCCGTCATACCGACAATATGATGTTTGTTCTGAAGAAGCTCTACAATATGATATTTATGCTCTGGAAACACCTGGGCGAACCCATCGGCCGTCTCAATGACAGCCTGCGCTTCCCGGTCCGGCTTATCCACAAAAGACGAAGCCGGCAGGATATTCGCGCCCAATCCCACTTCACCCGCGATTTCCCTGGCAACGGCGACATGATCTCCCGTCACCATCTTCACATTCAAACCCATTGATTGGGCGGTGTTAATGGTCTCTGCCGAATCATCCCGGGGCGCGTCATAAATAGCGAAAAGCCCCGCGAATTGCCACTTACCGGAAGAGCTGGTTTTAGCCACACCGAGCGCGCGCGAGCCTTCCTTGGCAAACGCGTCTATTTGCTCATTGACGCTCTTTGAAATCTCATCTTTTTCGGAAACCAGGTCCAGGATGACTTGAGGAGCCCCTTTGGCCACCTTAAAAGACTTGCCTTGTTTATCCTCTATCTGGGCCTCGGTCCGTTTCGCGACAGGATCAAAGGGCTTAAAAGAAGATACCGTATAACGGGCGATCGTATCCATGACTGTCTTTGCCGACTTTGCCCTGGAGATTATGGTATCATCGATAGGATCTTGATCCTCTTCTCTGGAGGCCA
>CAZYBX010000074.1:0-6816 GCA_964645565.1 uncultured Planctomycetia bacterium
GAGCCGCTTCCGCTCTTTCTGATCCGCGATCTTTCTGGATATCCCCTTGTGCCTGTCATGGGCCATGAATACAAGGTATCTGCCCGGTATAGTGATGTGAGCGGAAAGTCTGGCGCCTTTAGTGCCTATAGGCTCCTTTACTATCTGCACCAGTATCTCCAGCCCCTTCTTAAGCACATCGCTTATCCTCTTTTCGCCGGCGTCACTCTCCTTCTTCCTGAACTCGCCGCCCATCTCCTCGCGCACTATATCGCTGTAGACCGGCCCTTCTTCGAGCACATCGTCGACGTACAAAAAACCGTTCTTCTCAAGCCCTATGTTCACGAACGCGGCTCCGATGCCGGACATGACGGACTCCACTCTGCCTTTATAAATACTGCCGACGAGCCGTTTGGCGATAGTCCTCTCTACGTAAAATTCGTCCAGCTTGCCGTTATCCAATATCGCCACCCTGTTTTCTTCGGGAGTGGCATTAACTATGATATCCTTTCCCATATGCCGTCTACCTCATTAGACAATAAAGAGCGCCCTTATACACGATCCTGCAAGAGCACCCTGTCTATATTTTTCGAAATCGTTATAGTAAAGGCTAAAGCTCTTTTATTTTTTCTTCTTTTCGCCCGCCATCGGGACGAACGCGGTCGATGCCAGATGCTCGGTCCCTTTGAGGTTTTCTTTCAATATCCTCACGGTCATGAAGATGATCAGCTCTGTCTTATCGTCTGCCTCCTCGGTCTTTGAAAAGAGCCACTTCCCTATTCCCGGTATATCGCCGAGGAAGGGGATCTTTTTTTCGTACTGGACGACATTGTCCTTTATGAGCCCGCCGATCATCAACGTATCCCCGTTCTGCACCATGACCTGCGTAGCGGCCTGCCGCACGGAATACCTGGGGGCCGTTATGCCTCTGGAGTCGTCCAGGGTGTCATACCCCAGAAGATCCGAGACTTCGGGGATCACGTCCACGACTATATCGCCGACATCGTTTATGTGCGGCGTCACGGACAGTTTTACGCCGAGCTCCTTCTCCGAATAACCCGTTATCTCTATTGTCCCCGTATCCGGATTCCGCTCGAATACGGGAATGGCTATGATGATGCCCACAAGAATAGCGGCGGGCTTATTGTTCAGGGTGGCGATGCGCGGGTTGGATACTATCTCGGTGTTTCTTCTGGACTTCAGGTATTCCAGGACCATGGAAAATTCCGAGAAGTCCAGAGTCCCCATCGTAAAATCAGATACCAGAGCAAGGGGCATGGACGACAGCCCCGTCGATGTCGCTGCGGGAAAATCAGTAGACGGAATCGTTGTAGTCGTGGCGGCGGTGCTTGAGGGAGCGCCCTTACCCATGGGAAAATACGTATTTAAAGCGTCGTCTGCGACGGTGCCGAATACCCTGCTGCCTACAGTATCAAAAGGAAACGTTATAGGCCTCGCCGCTCCCGCGGCCGTCAGTTTAGCTGTCCAATCTATGCCCATGTTCTCATCGTCTTCTAACGTGGTCTCGATGATCTTGGACTCTATCAGTACCTGGGGCGTCTTTGCGTCGAGCTTCGCGATTACCTGCCTGACTTTGTAAAGATTGGTCGGGATATCCGTGACTATCAAAACGTTTGTGCGCTCGTCAAATTTGATCTTATCCTTTGCCCGATCCGTCAGCATTTCTTTTATGGCTTCCGCGACCTCGGTAGCCTTGGCGTAATTCAGCGGGAACACCTCCGTAGTCAGCTCTTCCTGCTGGAGGTTTTCCAGCGTCGTCACCCTGATGATGTTCTCATCCCGCTCGTAGGCATACCCGTAATTCTTGCAAATGATCCCCAGGGCCGTCTCCCAGTTCACATTCGTCAGCCTTATAGTGATATACCCCTCCACATCCTGCCCCGCCACTATGTTGATGCCGCTCTTCTCCGCAAGGACCCTAAGGACTGTCTTGATGTCGGCATCCTTGAAATCGATGGTTATGTTCCCGGGCGCTATCTCCCTGCTTACAAGCTTTTCCTTCTCGTCCTGCGGCTGCGCGGCATCTCCCTCCTCGCCTGCCGCCGTACCGAACCCGGCCAAAGCCGCCAAAAGAACAAGAGCGAATACGATATTGATAAGAACCGACGATACTTTTTTACTTATTATCAATTTAGTCTCCCCCCTCTTTGTCCAGCGCAATGGTATAGATCCTCTCGTATATTTTCATGATGATGGTATCTCCCGCGATCTTTACTATTTCCACATTATTTATTTTATCGCCTTCCCTGACGAGCTCGCCGTTGATCACGGCTATAGATGTGCCCGACGGATCGAAGATGAGGCCTTCGAACTTTACGTCGTCTATCGTCTCAACGGCTTCCAGGCCTACGGATAACCGCTTCTGGCCGGCTATCAGCGGGACAAAGGGGTCTCTCATGTCGGCCGCATCATAAGTCAGGACCGTATCGCCGTACGACCGGCTGCCCGATAAGCCTGAACCGGCAAGGATCAAAAAAATCATAATGACTCTTGAATACCTGCCGATCATATGTTATTCACCCTTCAAGATAAAGGTCTTTACGACAAGCTGCACGTTATGGCGTTTAGGATTTAACGTGGTCGAGGATATCTGTATGTCGGAGACTTCCATAAAGCGCTCGGCGTTTTCGAGCTCCGCTATAAAAGTGCCGAGCTGGTGGTAGCCGCATTGGGCGTCTATGAGTATCCTCTGCTGGCTGTATATGTCGGCGTTCGGACTAGCCTCGAATGAGCCCTCCGTCTCCTTGACCGGGATTATCTTGGTGATCTTGACTCCCGTATTGCGCGCCATCTCGGAAAGATTTTCGAGGACTTCCGGAAACTCTTCTTCCTTAGGCAGCTTATTGCTGTAAAAGTCCGCCTTGGCCTTCAGTTCGTCTATCTCCTTTTTTATTACGTGCGTCCTGCTTATCGAGAGTTCGGCCTTGTCTATCCTGCTCTGCACCCTGGAGACGTCGCGGAATACGGACAGGAATTTTGTGATGACGGGGGAAAGGAAAAAGAAATAATAACCGATAAAGACGAACAGGCATACGGCTATCCCGAGGACCATGACATCCTGTTTTTTAGCCTTTTTCAAAAAATCAAGCGAATCGATGTGTACAGGCATCATATATTCAGTCCTTTAAAAAACAAACCAGTTCGAAGTCCATCACTTCGACCTCCTTCAGCCGTGAGCGCTGGATGGAGGTCGTCTCGATCTCTGTAAAATCGGAAAAAAATCCGGCGTTATTTTTCAGGCTTTTTATGAACCTGCCTATTGCGGCGGTCTCCTCGCCCCCCGTAGCGATAACGCTGCCGCTAAGGTGAAGTGTCTGCACTATCCTCTCTCTCGTGGCGGATTTGGGGCCTCCGCCCTCTGCGTCGGGCGCCTTAAGCTCCGTCTTCACCAGCACTGTCTTTTGCTCGAGCCACAATTTGTTGAGCCAGACACCGGGTATCATGGCATCGCTCAGGTCGCTTAACTTCTTAGACCAGCTCACCCTGCCCTGTATCAGGTTGTCTATCGCGTCTATGCGCTCTCTCATCGTAGTAAGTTCGTTCTTTACCGCGTCCGCTATTTCCTTATCCGGCTGAAGGGCTTGCCACCTCTCTTCAAGGTCAGCCAGGCTTCTTGCTTTCACGTTCGAAGCTATGGCCAGCAAAAGATGTATGCAGACTATGATGGATATTACGGGGATCAGAGAGAAGCTGGGGAGCTCCACCTTTTTCGTCCTGTATTCCTTCGGCAATAGATTGATCTCGATCATAAAGTCACCTCAGCGCGAGCCCGATAGCTATTCCCAGCTGGTCTCTGACGGCGGAGTAGAGCCTCCCGTCTACCGCCGGATCTATCTCTATGCCGGCCGCGGGGTCCCATTGTTCCGCCTCTACCCCCAGATTGTCCTTGAACATCTCGGTCATTCTTCTCATCCTGCCGCCGCCGCCCGCCATAAACGCCTTTTCAATGCCTTTTCCGGAGCGGTTTTCGAAATAGCTGAACGACAGCCTCACCTCGTCTATTATGTTGTGCAGGACCGGGTGGACCTTTTCTTCGATCTCGGCAGACCTCGCGCCTGGGTTCAGCTTCATCTCTTCGGCGGCGTTGAAATCGAGCGACATATTGTCCGACAGCACTTTAGTGAGGCTGTTTCCGCCCAATTGAATGTTGCGGGAAAAATAAAGGATGCCTTCGTCCAGGATATTGATATCGGTCGAACTCGCCCCTATATCTATCAGGGCGGATACGCCCTGGACCTTTTTGCCTGTGCCGTTGAAAAACGCATTAACATTGGCAAAGGAGCCTACGTCAAGAAGCTCGACCGTCAACCCGGCGGCGCCCATCATCTTGACGCGGTCGCGCACGCTGTCCTTTTTTGCCGCCACCAGCAGCACCAGCATCTTATTCTCGACACCCATATGCGGCTGGAGCAATTGATGGTCAAGGACCACTTCGTCTATGTTAAAAGGTATATATTTTTCGGCTTCGAAAGGGATGGAGTTCTTAAGCTCGTCTTTACTCATCCGGGGAAGCTCTACCAGGCGTATGACTACGGAAGGTCCGGAAACGGCGGTATTGACCTGTTTATTCGTTATCTTCGCGGCGTCCACCAATTCCTTTAACACCCGGGGAAGTCTATCGTCGGACAGGCCGTCCGTCCGTTTATAGGCGAGATTCTTGATCTTGACCTTGTCTCGTTCTCTGACAAGTTCTACCAATTTTATAGCATAAGAACCGACATCTATGCCGATGGTGCTCTTGTCCGTCTTGCTTTTAAAAAATTCGATTTTTTTTACATTGTCCCAGATATTTTTTGTCATATAATTAGTATGTAATTAAAAAAATATAGCTTAATTAAAGTTACCATATATTGAGGAATAAGTCAAGGGACACGTGCAAAAAAAACAAAAGCGACGGGAAAATACCAAACCCGTCGCTTTTGCGATCGTTTCTTAAGCAGCAAGCTGTCGTTTTATGTCTCTTAATAGGTCGACGGCAATTGACCGTGTATGCTGCATGAAGGCGCCGTATTGACGTCACCGATCGTGTAAGTGCCGCTGGCAGGGCAGGTAGGATAACCGCCGCGTATATAATTGCCTACGTTGGCCGACGAAGGAGTCGGTGTGCCCGACTGCCTTGTCTCCAATGCCCACTGCTGCTTACCCGAATCGATCTGCCTCATGTTATTGAAGCAGGCATTTTGCTGGGCCGTTGTCCTGGCTCTAACAAAGTTAGGTATAGCTATAACCGCCAATAAACCTATAATTGCCACTACGATCATGATTTCAACGAGCGTGAAGCCTTTCTTGTTAAGCCTTCTCATAATCTCTCCCCCCTCTCTTTCCCGGATGGCTTAAATACAGTCAGAACATACCGTCAACCCTTAGACGGGAGGTATTTTATAATGACCCATCCTTGGCTTTGACTCTTTTTATACGTCCTGACTTGTGTCAAAAAAAGTATATCACACCGAACGCCAAATGTCAAGACAGCGGACATAATATTTATGTATCTTTATCACTTACAATAAGATGCGTAAATTATGCCGGTCAGAACTTGCCGTGTATACTGCAGGAAGGAGACGTATCGATGTTATTGATCGTATACGTGCCCCCGGCGGGACATGCGGGGAAGCCTCCCCGCACATAAAGAGCCACGTCAGCGCTGCTGGGTGTATCGGTCCCCGTCATGCCGTTTTCAATTCCCCAGTTTTCCTTTGCGTAGTGTATCTGCCTCATATTGTTGATGCAGGCATTTTGTTGAGCCGTATCCCTGCTCCTTATGAAGTTAGGAACCGCTATTACCGCTAATAACCCTATAATAGCCACTACTATCATAATCTCCACTAACGTAAAACCCCGCTCGTCTCTTCCTGCCATGGCCCCTCTCTTCTTCTTGTGACCTGGTGACTTTGTGACCTTGCAACCCAGGCAGCCTACATAGATATAATCGTCGATATCTTGAATATCGGCAGAAACATGCATATGACTATAGTGCCTATGACGACCCCTAAAAACGCTATAATAAGCGGCTCTATTATGCTTGTCAGTCCGCTTATGGCGGCATCGACTTCCGCGTCGTAAAAATCGGCTATCTTCGTCAACATCTTTTCCAGCTCGCCCGTCTGCTCTCCTACGTTTATCATCCTCACCACCATCGGAGGAAATACTCCGCTCCTCATCAGGGGCTCGGCTATATTTTCGCCGTCTTTTATGCTCGAGCGGACGCTTGCCACCGCCTGCTCAATCACTTTGTTGCCGGATGTCTTCCCCACTATGTCAAGGGAATTCAATATAGGGACGCCGCTTTTCACCAGCGTGGAAAGCGTCCTTGTGAACTTGCTGACGGCCACTTTTCTCAGCAATATGCCGAAGATAGGCATCTTGAGCAAAAACCTGTCTATCCTCAGGGACCCTCTTTCGGTCTTTCTGTAGCGGCCCAGAAGGAATATTATCGCGACCACGAAGATAACGGCGAAGATGAAATACTGCTTCACAAAATCGCTTACCATGATCAGCACCTGCGTCGGCTTTGGAAGTACTGCTCCGAAGCCCGCGAATATCTCTTTAAAAACGGGTATGACCTTAAGCAGGAGTATTGCCGTGATGATAACGGCCATACCGCTTATTATGCTCGGGTAAATCAGGGCCGCCCGCACCTTCTTTTGAAGGATGTTTGTCTTTTCAAGATACGTGGCTAGCCTATCCAGTATTTCGTCAAGCATGCCGCTGGACTCGCCCGCCCTTACCATATTCACGAATAAGTTGGAGAATATCTTCGGATTCTTCGAAAAAGCCTCCGAAAGGCTTGAGCCTGTTTCTACATCGTCCCTGACG
>CAZYBX010000074.1:6826-7257 GCA_964645565.1 uncultured Planctomycetia bacterium
CCTGCTCCCCGAGTATGTCGAGCGCGCTCACCAGAGGGATACCCGCGTCGACCATCGTCGCCATCTGCCTCGAAAATATCACGAGGTCTTCCATCCCCACCTTTTTTCGCGCGAAGACGGAACCTCCCCTTACGGCTTCCCTGATCCTGGTCAGGGATATTATGACAAGGTTCTTTTCGCGGAGCTTTTTGATCAAAATATGCCTGTCCGCGGCATCGAGGACTCCCGTTACGGTCTTGCCGTTTTCATCCTTCGCCACATATTTGAATGTCGTCACCCGCTACCCCTCCGTAGTTATTCTCAATACCTCTTCCAGGGTGGTATCCCCGTTCAGGAATTTTTGAAATGCGTTATCCCTCAGAGTCCTCATGCCGTGTTTGACGGCATAGTCCTTTATCTGGTCGGAGGGCACCCTGTTTATGATCATGTCC
>CAZYBX010000075.1:0-7205 GCA_964645565.1 uncultured Planctomycetia bacterium
GTGCCTGTTATTCAGAAACCAAACCGGTATATTACAACTTTGATGGATTTCAGATATTTCTTTTGCAGGAAGGTGATGTTCGCCAAATACAGCAGGGCGTTCGTGGTGCTGCCCGGCGGGTTCGGGACGATGGATGAACTTTTCGAAGCGCTTACATTAGTGCAGACTAAAAGGGTGAAGCCGTTTCCTATCATAGTGGTCGGCCGTGAATATTGGGAAGGGCTGATGGCGTGGATGAGGCAGAGGATGATATCGGGCGGGTGCATCTCGAGAGCCGATCTGAATATATTTCATCTGGTCGATTCCGCCAAGGAGGTGGCGGAGGTAGTAAGAAAATTTTATAAAAAGAAGAGGAGGAAGTGATGGCGAAGAAGAAGACTGTCACGCAGGAAGACGTGAAGAAGCTTTTCGCGAACACCAGGAAAAGACTGCACGATCTCGGCAGGGAGACAAGCGTGTGGATCAAAAAGGGCGAGGTGGAGTTATCGCGGATATCTAAAATAGGCAAGCTCGAGCTCGACATAGTGAATCTGAGCATAAAAAAGGATAAATTGTTCAGGGATATCGGCAGGAGGGTCGTGGAGCAGGGCCTCGCCGGCAAGATGGATGACGCAGCGGTCAGCGGGATGGCGGAAAAGGCAAAGGAAGCCGTCTCTGAATCCGGAAAAAAGAGGCGCGACATAAACAGGATCAGAAAGACGCTTCTGAAAGGCCCTTCTAAAAAAGGTAAAAAGACCGCCTGAAAGCTTTATGCTGAAAAAGTTGTCGTTTTTTATATTGATCTGCGCCTTTCTCGGCGCCGCTCTCGCGGTCTACGCCAATTATTTTTTGAAACCGCTGCTGGAAGAGAGGCTTTTGGATGCGGCAAGGAGCGCTCTGGGGGAGGGCCTCGAGATATCCGGAATAGACCTGAGCCTGACGCAGGCCGCGGTATATCTTAAAGGCCTCAGCGTCGAGGATTGCAAGATCTCAAAATACCGCGACGCGATAAGCGCGGATGAGGTTTATATATGTATTGATCCGGCCTCAACGCTATTGCAGCAGCGTATGGTTGTCAAAAAAGCGGTCCTAAGGAAGCTTATCTACGATTTGAGCGACAGGATGAGCCCTGCCGTAAGTCGGGAGATCGAAACCGTGGAGCCCGGACAGGGCCGCCCGGAGGATCAAAGCGCGGGATGGGCGACCCGGTCTCTTACGGCGAGCCTTGGCGACCGGTTCAAAAGGGTGCGTTTGGATAGTGTGGTCATTGAGGATTCATACTTCCGCTTTTCGGACTATAGCGTGCGTCCCTCGCCCAATGTCATAGAGATAGCGGATCTGAACGGCAGTATCGATATGATCTCTTTTACCCCGGGACGGAACGGCATTCTGGAAGGAGCGGTGTCCCTTAACGGCCGCGTCAGGCCGAACGGCCGCGGCGCTTTTAAGCTGGACGGCTCTTTTACGGCCGCCGGAAGCGGCCTTGATTTCGATCTGGTCCTCGCGATCGACGGCGTGAGCCTGAGCTTATTCGAGCCTTATTACTCCAAGACCTCCCTGACGATATTGAAGGAAGCGAAAGTCGATCTGTCGTCAAAGGCCCGTTGCTCAAGCGGCAATTTAAAGGCTTTTCAGACCGCCCGTCTCTATAATATCGAGCTTTATGATATAAAGCCGGGAGAGGAGGATAAGCTCTTCGGCCTGCCGGCTAAAACGGTGGTCGACTTCTTCAAAAATTCAAAGGGAGACGTGAAATTCGATTTTAATATATCCGGCACTTTGACGGACCCGAAATTCGAGCCGGGTCCGGTGATACAACAGGTGCTTACGAAGGCGCTTCAGGACCGGATAATGGCGACTATCCAGGGGCTCCCCGGCAGGATGCTGGAAAGGGCTATCGGCGGCAACATATCGGAAAGCGGCGGCGTGAGCCTGCCCGGCGACAAAAAGATAGATGAAGCGCTGCAGAAGGTGCAGACAAAGATAAAGAAGTTGATGGAATTCAAGCCTTAATATAATAATTTAGGCGCCAAAGGTATGATGTCCAACCTCAGGATCGCCGAGATCTTCAGCAATATAGCGGATATTTTAGAGATCCAGTCAGCCAACCCCTTCAGGATCAGGGCCTACCGCAGGGCCGCTCAGACCATCGAAAACCTAAGCGAAGACCTTTCCTCATATGTCGAAGGAGACGGCCTGGTCAAACTGCCCGGGATAGGCGAAGACCTCGCCTCGAAAATAAAGGAATTTTTAGATACGGGAAGTATCTCGGCGTATGAAGAACTTAAAAAGAAGGTCCGGCCTGTCCTGCTCGATATGCTCGACATACCCGGCGTGGGTCCCAAGACCGCCAAATTACTTTACGATACGCTCAAAGTAAGGTCCCTCGAGGACCTGGAGCTGAAGGCGAGGGCCCATAAGATAAGCGGCATCCCCGGCATAAAGGATAAGACCGAAGAGAATATAATCGCGGGCCTGGAATTTTTGAAGAAGGATGTCGGCCGGATGAAGCTGGATATCGCTTTTATGACGGCGCGATATATAACGGAGAGGCTGGAAAGGCTTCCCGAGGTCATACAGATATCGCCCGCGGGCAGCCTCAGGCGCATGAAAGAGACTGTCCGGGATATAGACATATTGGTCACGGCGAAAAAGAGCCAAAAGGTGATGGACGCGTTTACCGGGCTCCCGAACGTCGAGGGCGTGACAGCCAAAGGCCCCACAAAGTCAAGCATACTCACCAAGGATAACATACAGGTCGATCTGAGAGTGGTCCCGCCCCATAGTTACGGAGCGGCCCTCATGTATTTTACAGGTTCCCGGTCCCACAATGTGAAGATGAGGGGGATGGCTTCAAAACGCGGGTTGAAAATAAACGAATACGGCGTCTTCCGGGTGAAGGGTAATAAGAGGATAGCAGGCAAGAGTGAATCCGAGATCTATTCGTTGTTCGGGATGCCATACGTCGAGCCTGAATTGAGGGAGAATACGGGCGAGATAGAGGCGGCGCTGCGTGGAGAGCTGCCGGATCCCGTAGAAGTCAAGGATATCAGGGGAGACTTCCACGTACATACGGAGGAATCCGACGGCTACCTGTTATTGAAAGACATAGCCGGTGCCGCCAGAAGGAAAAGATACGAGTATATAGCGATCACCGACCATTCAAAGTCGCTAAAGATAGCGAACGGCCTGAGCGAAAAGAGGTTATTGAAAAGCATAGAGAAGGTGAGGGATTTTAACAGGAGATATAAGGGGGCGAGGCTCTTGATGGGCGCCGAGGTCGATATATTGGATGACGGCAGCCTCGATTATAGCGATGAATTGCTCGAAAGGCTTGATTTTGTAGTCGCGGCCGTGCACACCGGTTTCAAACAGTCGAAGGATAAGCTTACCGGAAGGATAGTAAAGGCGATGCGGAACAGGTACGTGAATATTATCGCTCATCCGTCCGGCAGGCTGATAGGCCAGAGGGATGCGTATGAACTGGATTACGAGGAGGTCTTCAGGGCCGCTAAGGATACGGGCACCGCGCTGGAAATAAACGCGCATCCGGAAAGATTGGACCTTACGGACGTCAATTGCAGGCGCGCCCGCGAGGCGGGTGTAAAGCTGGCCATCGGAACGGACAGCCACGCCGAAGAGCATTTCGATTATATGATCTACGGGGTAAGTGTGGCGCGACGCGGCTGGGCGGAGAAGAAGGACCTGCTGAATTGCATGACCTTGGAGCAGCTGAAGAGGTTTGTGGGGAATAAACGCTTGTGGGGACATTCACCAAAGGTGAGCGTTCCCAAGGGTCACCGAAGGTGAGTGTGAAAAAAAGTTGTGAAAGCCGGTGGTTTGTAAAGCGAGCGAACAAAACACCGGCTTTCGACACACACATTATTCAACAGCCTCAGAGCGGAGTGTCCCTAAGTGGCACGTCCCTAAAAGGGCGGCATATTGTGAAAAATAAGCTTATCAGGCTATACGAAGTGCTTTACAAAGAGTTCGGGCCGCAGCGCTGGTGGCCGGCGAAGACGGGATTCGAGGTCATCGTGGGCGCTATTTTGACGCAGAATACCGCCTGGGCCAATGTAGAGAAGGCCATCCGCAACCTCGCCGCCGCGAAATTGCTGACTCCCTCCGCCATGAAAAAGGTCCCTAAAAAGAAGCTTGCCGGTTTGATCAGGCCCTCAGGCTACTATAACGTAAAGGCGGAAAGGCTGAAGAGTTTCCTGAGGTTTCTCTGGAAGGAGCACAACGGCAGCCTTAGAAAGATGTTCTCCCGGGACATGGAGACCCTGAGGGCCGGGCTTCTAAGCGTGAAAGGCCTCGGCAAAGAGACCGTGGATTCGATATTGCTGTACGCCGGCCGTAAGCCTGTATTCGTAGTGGACGCCTATACAAAGAGGATACTTTCAAGGCATAATATGGCGGCCGAAGAAAGCACTTATGATGCCATACAGGACCTGTTTATGGGGCACCTGCCGCATGACAGCAGGCTGTTCGGCGAATACCACGCGCTTCTGGTGAGGCTTGCCAAGGATAACTGCGGCAAGAGGAAGCCCAGATGCCGGGCCTGCCCCGCAAGAATATTATAATTTTTCCGCTCCTGACGTCATTTCGCTAAATATCGCCTCCTTCTCTTGATAAACTTATAATTGCCATGTATACTATTTATACGTAACGGCATTTATTAAATAACTACGATGCGAATCAGAGGGGGGAATCATGGTAAATCGCAAAAAGGAAGAAAGATCCGGCGTCTCAAAAAATACGATAGTCCTCGCAATCCCTTCTTTTGAGGATATGTTCGGGTCTTATTACGCAATAGAGGTAATGAAAGGCGTGGGCAGGGTGATCGAGAATTCGCCCTATGACCTTCAACTTCATCTTTTTGAGCCGGATATGGATACGGAGCTCGTGAAGATGCATATGCTGGAAGTCGTGAACCTGAGCGGCGTGCTTTTCGCGGACGTGGACGGCAACGCCAAGATCGTCAATATGGTTAAGCAGACCCGGACCCCGTACATAATAATGAACAACCTCTTTGACGATAACGATACCAACTGCATAGGGATCGATAATAGGGTCGCCTCTAGGGAGGCTGTCGAATACCTGATAAAACTCGGCCATTCCAGAGTGGCCACCATAACCGGCAACCTGAAGACGCAGTCCGCCAAGATGCGCCTTGAAGGCTATCAGGAGGCATTGTCCCGGAATAATATAAAGGAGAACCCCGAATATATAGTGAACGGCGCTTACAATAAGGAGAAGGCTCAGGAGGCGATGCTGAAATTGATCAATGAAAAGCCGAAGCCGACCGCGGTATTCGCGGCCAGCGACCTTATGGCGTTCGGGGCGATAATGATGGCTTTAAGGGAGGACGTAAGGGTCCCCGAAGACATATCCATAGTCGGCTTTGACAATAGCCCGATAGCGGCATTGGGGCACGTGACGATAACTACGGTCAACCAGCCTCTCGCCGAAATGGGCGCAGAGGCCACTCGCGCCATCATCGATATAATCCAGGGGAAGAAGAGGCAGCCGTTCAAGCAAGTCTTACCCACTACGATGATCATGGGCAATTCCTGCATCAAGGTCTAGCCCGGGGCTGCGATACGCGGCATTCCCTCCAAGGTTGAAAAAATGGAAGTCTTTGTGCTGGGATCGGGGGTAGGAATACCGAGTTTAAAGAGACGCTACCCCGGATTATTCGTAAAATGCAAAAAAGACACCATACTCATAGATCCGGGGCCCGGAAGCCTCAGGCAGCTGCTGAAGCTGGGCGTTACGTATAACGACGTAGATTCGGTGCTCCTCACCCATTTCCATCCCGACCATTGCCTCGACCTGATCTCATTCGTCTTCGCCTGCAGGTACCCGCTTCTGCCGAGACGGAAGGGCGTTTCGGTGGTAGGCCCTGTAGGCTTGAAGAGTTTTTATAGCGGCTTAAGCGGAGTTTTCGGCAGTGCCGTAAAGCCTGAGACCTTCGAACTGCGCCTTGAAGAAGTGAGAGACGGGACTTTGGAGCTCGGCAAGGCAAGGCTGTACATAAAGCCCGTGGAGCACACAAAAGAGTCCATAGGTATGCGATATGAGGGCGGCGACGGTAAAATATTATGTTATTCGGGCGATACCGGATACTGCGGCGGCATAGTGGATTTAGCGGTAGATTCAGACCTGTTGATACTCGAATCCTCGTTTCCCGAGGGGGCTGAAGCGGAAGGCCATCTTACGCCTTCGCTTGCGGGCAGGATAGCGAGGGAGGCCGGCGCGAAAAAACTGATTTTGACGCATATATACCCCGTGTGCGAAGGACATGATATATTGTCTCAGTGCAAAAAGGAGTTCGGCGGAGAAGTCCTGGTGGCTTCGGATCTGATGAAGATCGAGATCTAAGGAGGTGGGCGATGCTGTTTTCCGGAAAAAAGAAAAAAAAGACCAAAGGCAAAATAAAGAAGGCGAAGCGAAAGCCCGTCACAAAGGTCGCCGTTAAAAGACCGAAGAAGAAGGCCGCAAAGAAGAAGGCAGCAAAGAAGAAGGCCATTATAAGATTTCCTATGTTCTCAAAGGCCCGGGAGGTCCAGATAGGCAGGGTGACTCATTATTTCCCCCATGTGAAGGCCGGGGCTATCATGATCGAGAAAGGGAAGATAGCTATCGGCGATGTCCTCCGGATCAAAGGGCACACCACTGATTTTAAACAAAAGATCAGATCGCTTCAGATAGAGAGGGTCCCCGTGCAGGAGGCATCTTCAGGGCAGGAGATAGGACTTTTGGTCAAGGCCAGAGTAAGGATAAACGATAAGGTCTATAAGATAACACGGTAAAACGGAATAGATATGGACGAACTGGAGTCAAAGGCGGGTATAAGACCCGGGGTGACGAGTGATTTTAAAACGGCCGTCCTCGCCCTTATATTCCTTGATAATTTTCTTGTGGGTTTCGTTGGATAGTCTCTGTAGAACGCCTTCAATGTGTTCTGATTCAACGTCCTTTTCGATTGTTGTTTTATCGGGCATGTTAGACCCTTAGGTGTTGAAATCTATAAATGCTTTTCATAAGGAATAAGGATCAATCTCTAATGAGAATAATTTTAGAACCTTTCCGAAAAATATTTAAACCCTTCTTTTCATATTTTTTTCTACAATAACGTCTGGGATAACCGGTTTTAAAATGCGCCAGCATTTTAAAATCCGAGTTAATTTGATTGTTGGACGAAGCCGCTACGCGGCAGGCAA
>CAZYBX010000076.1:0-7161 GCA_964645565.1 uncultured Planctomycetia bacterium
AGCCCCGGCCTGGAAATGCGTTCTACCTGCGTGATGAAGGGGCTTTTGTCATCGGCTCTATACTTAAGATACACCCTTATCATGCCCTGCTTATTATCCTCGATGACCTTGTAGTTCTTGATGTAGCCTTCTTTTTTGAATATGCCGAGCAGCTTCTGGCTCATCTTGGAATTTTTTACATCCACCTTTTCCTTCTTGGACCTGGAGCCGTTTCTTATTATCGTGAGCATATCTGCGATAGAATCTGTAACCGCCATTTTTTCTCCTTGTTACCAGCTTGCCTTCACTATGCCCGGGATCTCGCCCTTTGACGCAAGCTCTCTGAAGCAGATGCGGCATAGCTGAAACCTTCTGATGAATCCCCGTCTTCTGCCGCATAGCCGGCAGCGGATGTATTTACGTACTTTATATTTTGGTGTTTTTTTAGCTTTTTCTATGAGACATTTTTTCGCCATATCAATCCTTACCTGTCTTTAGCGGCATCCCTAACAATCTAAGGAGTTCGCGCGCCTCTTCGTCTGTCTTTGCCGTAGTGGTTATGATTATATCCATACCCTTCGGCATGCCTATTTTGTCTACATCCAGCTCCGGGAATATCGCGTGCTCCACTATACCGAACGAGTAGTTGCCTCTTCCGTCAAAGGAATCAGCGGACAGGCCGCGGAAGTCCTTGATGCGCGGTATGGCGACGCTTATGAGCCGGTCCAGAAATTCATACATTATTTCTTTTCGCAAAGTCACCTTGACGCCCACAGGAGAGCCCTTTCTGATCTTATAATTCGCTATCGCCTTCTTGGCCCTCGTTACGACGGGGCGCTGACCTACTATGAGCCCTACTTCCTTCACCGCATCTTCTATAATCTTAATGTCTGCGGCGCCTTCTCCGAGCCCCATATTCACCACTATCATCCTCAGCTTGGGCACCGCCATCATGTTCTTATAGTTGAAGCGCTGCATCATCGCGGGGACAATCTCGTTCATATATCTGTCTTTAAGTCGCGCCATCTTAAGTTATTATCTCCTTGCATTTTTTACATACTCTCGCCTTGCCGGCCCCGTCGCTCATGATCTTCCAGCCCACCCTTGTGGGCTTGCTGCAATTTTTGCAGATCAATGCCAGGTTCGAGATGCGTATGGCGGACTCCTTTTGCACGATGCCGCCTTTCTGCTCCTGCCTTGTCTGCCTTGTGTGCTTTTTGACGAAGTTTACTCCCTCGACAAGGGCCCTGCCCTCCGCGGGGAAGACTCTCAAGACCTTACCGCTCTTATTTTTGTCTCTACCGGCTATTACTTTTACCGTATCATTACGTTTTATCTTTGACATTGTCAGACGACCTCCGGGGCCAGCGATACGATCTTCATAAAATTCTTCTCTCTTAATTCCCGGGCGACCGGCCCGAAGACTCTTGTCCCGCGGGGGTTCCTCTGCGCGTCTATGATCACAATGGCGTTCGAATCGAACCGCAGGAATGAGCCGTCCGGCCTTGGTATCCTGTTGACGGTCCTGACGACCACGGCCTTTACGACCTCGCCTTTTTTAATAGTCGAATCGGGAGTCGCTTCTTTGATGTTGGCCGTTATTATATCGCCCACTTCCGCATAGGACTTATTTCCCCGTTCCAATATATCTATGCAGGATGCCCTCTTTGCCCCGGTATTATCAGCTATCTCTATGATAGAACGCATGCGTATCATCTTACACCTTGGCTTTTTCCGTTACTTCTATTAATCTCCATCTTTTGTCTTTAGATAGAGGCCTGCATTGGACTATTCTGACCGTATCGCCGGTCTTCGCCTCGTTTTTTTCGTCGTGGGCCTTGATCTTCCGTGAGCGCCTGACGACCTTCTTGTATACCGGATGCCGAGTAACGCTGTCCACTCTTACCACAACGGTCTTATTCATCTTGTCGCTCACTACCGTCCCCGTCCTTGTCAGGGCGTGCCTGACCGGAGCGGCGGCCTCCGCCGCATCCTTTTTTTTATCCTGTTCGCCTGTATTATCGTTCCTGGGTTCGTCCTGCATCTCCGGATTCCTTTTCTCTTATTACGGTTTTACATCTGGCGATCTCTCTTCTGATCTGCGTGAATCTGTGAGGTTTTTCCACTCTCGATGTCTGGGACTGATATCTTATGCCGTATAACTCTTTTTCAAGGGCAGAAATCTTCTGATGTATATCGTATACGCTAAGCTGTCTTATCTCGTCGGTCTTTCGCTTCATTATACGTGCCTCCTGGATACGAATTTGGTCCTAAAGGGAAGTTTGTGCGCCGCGAGACGCAGCGCGTCCTTGGCGAGCTCCTCCGGTATGCCCTCGAGCTCAAAAAGAATACGCCCTCTCTTTATTACCGCGACCCATCTTTCCGGCATGCCCTTGCCTTTTCCCATTCGCGTTTCGGCGGGTTTTTTTGTGACGGGCTTGTCCGGAAAGACCCTTACCCATGTCTTGCCGCCTCGTCGCGTTACCTTCATAAGGGCGACTCGCGCCGCTTCGATCTGGCGGTCCGTCATCCATGAGTTCTCGAGTGCCTGAAGCCCGAATTCGCCGAATGCCACAAGGGAGCCTCTATAGCTGGAGCCTCTGCGCCTTCCTCTTTGCTGTTTTCTGAATTTTACACGCTTGGGCATAAGGCCCATGTCTATTCTCCTTTAGACTTTTTTATGTCCCGCTTGAGGCTCGGGGTTTATCTCTTTTTTCGGCCGCGCCTTTAATTCTTTTTTGTCCTTATCCTGATAGAGGTGGGATTTCTCGCCCCTATACACCCATACCTTGATTCCAATAAGGCCGTATGTAGTATGGGCCTCGGTAAAACCGTATTCTATATCGGCTCTGAGCGTCTGCAGAGGTATCTTCCCTACCTTATATTTTTCGGAGCGGGCGATCTCAGCCCCTCCCAGGCGGCCCCGAGCTGTTATCTTGATGCCTCCCGCCCCCTGAGCCATCGCCTGGGTCACGGCCTTCTTCATGGCCCTTCTGAACGGTATCCTCTTCTCCAATTGGAACGCTATATTTTCGGCGATAAGCTGGGGCTCCACCGCCGAATTCTTGATCTCTTTTATATCTATGAAGATCTGCTTCCCCGTCATCGCCTGCAGCTCGTCTCTAAGCCTGTCTATTTCCGAACCTTTTCTCCCTATGATAAGTCCCGGCCGCGCCGACCATATATTCAGGCGGGTCTTGTTGCTTGCCCGGAATATCTCTATCTTGCAGATCGCGGCCTGCGTAAGGCTCTTTTTTATGTATTTGCGTATTTTTTGGTCTTCTTCTATGAAATCGGCAAAATCTATTTTCCGCTTTGCGAACCAGATAGAATCCCAGTTCCTGTTGTAGCCAAGCCTAAAACCGTGCGGATGTACTTTTTGGCCCACTATCTCCTCCGTTATTTCCGTGCCTTGCGAGCGGTCCTTTTGACGGGTCTGGCCGGACTTGCTGCTTCGGCGCTTTTCTTGTCGCCCCGCCCCTTTTTGAATATGGTCCGTTTTTTGCCGGGCGCCTCTTCCTTCTTTTCCTTTAAAGTCTCCCTTGCTTCAAGCTCGACGGTAATATGGCTCATCCTTTTCTTTATCAAGGAAGCCCGGCCCATACTCGCCGCCCTGAACCTCCTCAGCGCCGGGCCGCTGTCCGCCGACACCTTACATATATATAAGTCCGTCTCTTTATAATTTTTGTCCTTCCTGCGCGCGTTGTCAAATGCCGATCTCAGCACGCTGTGTAAATAGTACGCGGACCGTTTATTCGCGCTGCGCAGAAAAGCGTACGCATCGGCGACAGACATCCCTTTTAGATGCCTGGTCACCAGCCTCGCCTTTTTGGGTGATATCCTTATATACTTCGCGACGGCCCTGGCTATCATTACGTCAACTCTCTTGATACCTCGGTTCTCGCGCCGTGCTTTCTGAAGACTCTGGTAGGCGCGAATTCGCCGAGTTTATGTCCTACCATATTTTCCGTTACGAATACCGGGACAAATGACTTGCCGTTGTGAATGGAAAACGTAAGACCCACGAAATCAGGGATTATCGTGGACCTTCTCGACCATGTTTTTATAGGTTTCTTGCCCCCGGACTTTACCATGACCCTGACTTTTTCCACGAGCCTCACGTCCACATACGGCCCTTTTTTTGTAGAGCGCGACATCACTTCCTCCGCTTTACTATCAATTTATCAGATCGTTTTGCCTTCCTTGTCTTCAGACCCTTTGTGATCTTTCCCCACGGTGTGCAGGGATGCCGGCCTCCGGAGCTTTTTCCTTCTCCTCCGCCCATAGGGTGGTCATGAGGGTTTTTGGCGACTCCCCGGGATCTCGGTTTTACGCCGAGGTATCTTGACCTCCCGGCTTTACCCAGGCTTATAGCGTCGTTTTCAACGTTTCCTACCTGTCCGATAGTGGCGTAACAGTCCAGGCGGATAAGGCGTATCTCGCCGGAGGGCAGCCTTACGTGCGCGTAATCGCCTTCCTTGGCCATGATGGTGCATGAATTACCGGCGCTCCGTGCGACCTGCGCCCCCCTGCCTTTTTTGATCTCAACATTGCATATAGGCAGCCCCGGAGGTATATGGCGCAGCTCCATAGCGTTGCCTATTTTTATCTCGGCGCTCGGCGCCGAGATGATCTCGTCGTTCACCCTCAACCCGAGCGGGCTCACGATATACCTTTTCTCCCCGTCCGCATATCTCAATAATGCGATCCGCCCCGTCCTGTTGGGGTCATATTGTATGGATTCGACCTTTGCCGGCACATCGCGTTTTTCCCTGGTGAAATCAATTATGCGCAATTTTCTTTTGTGGCCGCCGCTCTTTAGCCTGGCCGTCACCCTGCCGTGGAAGTTCCTTCCCCCGTGCTTCTTAAGAGGCGCGAGCAGGGACTTCTCCGGCTTTGAACCCTTGGTAAGTTCGTTAAAATCAAAACCTTTGAGCCATCTTCGGCCCGGCGATGTCGGTTTATATGATTTTATTCCCATGTTAAATACCTTGTTTCTTGTTCGTTTATCGTTGATCGTTTATCGTTGATCGTGTTATGTGACCTCGATCTTGTCCCCTTGCTTCAGCTGCACTATTGCCTTTTTCCTGTCGGGGGTCACGCCTTGCGCGTGTCTGACGCGTTTCTTCTTTCCGCGTGTTATCTGTGTGTTCACGCTGGCGACTGTGACGTTGTATATTTCTTCCACGGCCTTTTTGATCTCTATCTTGTTGGCCTTTGAGTCCACCATAAAGAAATATTTGTTTTCGGGCAACATCCCGGTTGACTTTTCGGTCTGAAGCAGTGATTTTATTATTTTGTACGCGCTGCCCATTTTGCTTACGCCTTTCCTAACAGGTTCTTGAAGGCCTCTTCCGAAATGGCGAGATTATCGTGCCTTAAGACGTCCATGGCGTTGATGTCTTTCCTGCTCTTCACCGAAACATCCGGGATGTTCCTGGCGGCGAGTCTTAGCGAGTCTTCCGCCTTCTCCGTGACCATAAGACATCCGGTTTTTATGCCCAGCGATTTTATAATAGCCGCCATCTCTTTTGTCTTCGGTTTATTCAGCGATATACTGTCGAACAATATGAATTTGTCCCCTTGTATTTTGGATTTTACCGCTTCGATCAGCGCAAGCTTTTTTGTTTTGCGCGGGACGGAATACGAATAGCTCCTTACTGTGGGGCCGAATACCACGCCGCCCCCCCGCCACAGGGGGTTTCTGATACTGCCGGATCTGGCGCGGCCCGTGCCTTTCTGCCTCCATGGCTTTTTCCCGCCGCCGCTTACTTCGTCTCTTTTCTTCGTCTTATGGGTGCCCATGTGGCCTGCCGCGAGGTAATTATTGACGACCTGATAAAGCACTTTCTTATTCACCTTTTTCTTCGACAATTCTTCGTCGATTGTGAATTTGCTTATCTCTTTTCCTTTAGAATTATATACCGCTACCTTGGCCATACTTAATCCTTATTGCTTGATCCTCACTTTTTCTTTTCAGTTTTCTCTGCGCCTTTGGCTTCGGGCGCAGATGGTATCTTCTTTGCCGATCTTACGGCGATGTAAGCGTTATTGTGCCCCGGCACGGTGCCTTTTACCACGAGTATATTGTTGTCTTTGTCTACTCTTATGATCTCCAGGTTTTGCATGGTCACCTTTTCCGTGCCTAGATGACCGGGCATATGATGCCCCCTCACCACCCTTGACGGGAATGAGCTCGCCCCGATGGATCCCGGCCTCCTGTGGTGCATCGACCCATGGCCGGATTTACCAGCTGTCCAGTTCCACCGTTTCATACCGCCTTGAAAACCCTTGCCTTTCGATACGCCCGTTACATCCACGAACTCACCTTCCTTGAAGATGCCGACGTCTATCTCTTCGCCCGCCTTATATTCGCCCGACGGTTCCGCGCGGACCTCCTTTACGAATTTTTTCGGATTCGACTTCGCCTTTTTAAAGATAGCGAGCGCAGGTTTATTCGTCCGGCTCTCTTTTTTATCGTCAAAGCCGAGCTTTAGAGAAGTATAAAGGCCGCTCGCAGACTTTTTTACCTGTAAGACCGTGCATGGTCCCGCTTGAATAAGGGTCACCGGCTGCAGTACGCCTTCCTTGGTATAAAGCTGCGTCATCCCTATTTTTTTACCTAGTATTCCTTTTTGCATTGTCATATGCCTTGCTTTAGGAGTTAAGCGTTAGGAGATAGGCGTTAGTTTTTTACTAACTCCTAACTCCTAGTCTCTATCTCCTATTTAATTTCCACATGCACCCCGGCCGGCAGGTCCAATTTACGCAACGCGTCTATTGTCTTTGCCGTCGGGTTTATGATATCGATCAGTCTCTTGTGCGTCTTTAAAAGAAACTGTTCTCTCGACTTCTTATCCACATGGGGAGACCTTAGCACCGTAAATATTTCCCGCCTTGTGGGCAGGGGTACGGGGCCGGAGACTTCCGCCCCGGTCTTTTTAGCCGTCTCCACTATATCGGCCGTGGAGATGTCAAGAAGCCGGTGATCATAACCCTTAAGTTTTATCCTTATCTTCTGCTGCTGAGCCATTTTTACCTTGTATAAAGCCTTGTTTTTAGGAGTCAGGCGTTGGGAGATAGGCGTTATTTTTTACTAACTCCTAACTCCTATTCCTATCTCCTATTGTATGACCTCCACCACCACCCCGGCGCCTACGGTGTGTCCGCCTTCCCTGATGG
>CAZYBX010000077.1:0-7085 GCA_964645565.1 uncultured Planctomycetia bacterium
TCAGTCGCTTTTTTCCCCGTTTAGAAGATCTCTCAGTTTCGGCCTGAGATATCGGCCTATATATTCCGCGAGCGCCTTATCCGTGAAATCGTACTGCGATCTGCCGCTGTCATAGCTTATGACAAAACCCGCCTGTATATCGTCGCGCGCCTTCAGGGTTATACCCTTTTCCGAGACATCCTTCAACTTCTTTAAAAGACCTTCTTCTATCCTCTTTAAGTCTTCCCTGCCGAGAGAGACTACGATATCGGATACTTCCTTATCCTTACTGTCTTTGATGAGGGCGGATATCGCCTTTGCTACCGTCTCGGGGGTGAGTTCTTTGCGGACTTCCAGGGCGATAAGCCTGTCCAGGACGGCCTGGATATCTTTTTTCAAAGCGATTATGGCGTCTCTGGCGGCCTGCCGGAGCGAAGCCTCTGTGCTCTTTGCTGTCCTCTCCGCCTCGCTATTTGCGTCGGCGATGATCTTCTGCGCTTTTTTCTCCGCTTTGTCGACGATCGCCCGGGCCCTGCGTTCCGCTTCGCTTTCTATCTCTTTTGCTTTATCTTCCGCGGCCTTGACGCCCTCTTCGTGTATCTTTTCTATCAAAGCTTTCAGGTCTTCCGCCATAATCCCCCACCTTGGCTGATAGTTTAATAATATTTTAATAAGATTATAAGCTAAAAGCGAAATAATTGCAACCTATTTCAATATGCCGCCCTTTTAGGGACGTGCCACTTAGGGACGTGCCACTTGGGGACACTCCGCTTTGCGCTTTAACTGCGCTTTGGCGTTGGCGTCCCTTTTCGGCACGTCCCTAAGTGGCACGTCCCCACAGGGGCGCCATATTGGTTGTTAGGGGTTATTTTGCGGCGGGCCGGGAGCCGGGTTTGACTAAAGGCATGTTTTCTTTGCAGAGAGGGCATTTGTCCGGGGGGAATGTCTCTACATCAAGCTTTACTAAGCTCTGAAACCTGCAGCCAAAATCTATTTTTCCGGAGCTTCTATCCACGATAACGCCGACTCCGGCTACGGCGGCGCCTCTTTGTTTTATCACCTCTATCAGCTCGCTGATAGACCTTCCAGTCGTCACCACATCCTCTATCACGAGCACCTTATCCCCGGGGCCGACAGTGAAACCCCGCCGCAAGGTCATCTTGCCGTCTTCGCGTTCGCCGAAAACACATCTTTTACCAAGCGCGCGTGCGACTTCGTGGGCTATTATGACGCCGCCGAGAGCGGGGCCGGCGACACAGGTCAAATCTTCGCCTTTAAATCCGGCGGCGATAGCCTCACCCATCTTCGCCGCGTATTGCGGGTGCTCGAGCACAAGCGCGCATTGAAGATACCGGCCGCTATGGAGCCCGCTTGACAATTTAAAGTGGCCGGAAAGAAGCGCTCCCGTATTATTAAATATCTCCAAAATCTCCCGTTCTTTTATAACCATATATCACCCTTTTATCTCTTCGAGTATCCTCTCGGCCGCGGCTTTAGGGTCTTCCTCGCCCGTAATCGGCCTGCCTATTACAAGATAATCCGACCCCATCGCCAGCGCCTCTTTCGGCGTAGCTATCCTCTTTTGATCCGCCTTTTGCGCCCATGAAGGCCTTATCCCCGGGGTGACTATAAGGAAATCGGGCCTCACGATCTTCCTTATCTTCGGGACTTCCTGCGCCGACGCTACAACGCCGTCGAGCCCGGCCTTTTCGGCCAGCCTGGCGAGGCGCAGGACTTCGTCTTCCACAGAGCCGCTGATGCCGACCGACTGTATATCCTTTTTGTTGAGGCTTGTGAGAACCGTGACTCCCAGAACGAGGGGCGGCTCATTATTGAGGCGGGCCGCTTCCTCTCTGGCTGCCTTAGCGGCTTTTTCCAGCATCGAAAGCCCTCCCAGGGCATGTATCGTGAACATATGGATACCCTGCTTGGCCGCGGCGATTGAAGCCTTCATCACGATATTCGGTATATCGTGATATTTCAAATCCAGAAATACCCTGCAGCCCTTGCGCCGCACCATATCGACGGCTTCGATACCGCATGAAGTAAATAGTTCCGAGCCTATTTTAAATATCCTGACCACCGGCCGCAATTTATCGAGGAGCTTCTCTACCTTTTCCAGCCGGTTTACGTCAAGCGCTACGATTATCTTTTCCCCTCTTGCCATATCACCCCTTTTCCCGCCTTTCTTTCACGTTCTTAAGCTCCCTATAATATCGTTGATATCTTCTATCTTTTTCTTCCGCAAATAATTTTCCAGTCCTTCTGCCGTTCGAACCGCCGTATCCGGATCCACAAAATTGGCCGTGCCCACGGAAACAGCGGCCGAGCCGCACAGAATAAACTCGACGGCATCCCGCCAGCCCATTATACCGCCCATGCCTATTATAGGTATCTTCACCCTGTTGTAGGCGCTCCATATCATAAAAAGCGCTATGGGTTTTATCGCAGGGCCGCTTAGCCCCCCCGTCACATTCCCTAATCTACTCTCTCTTTTATCGATATCCACGTCCATCGCCGTGAAGGTGTTCACAAGCGACAGCGCGTCGCTGCCCGCGGATTCCGCGGCCATGGCGATCGACGCCACATCCGTCACGTTAGGAGAGAGCTTCGTGATGACCGTCTTTTTTGTGGCGGCCCTGACGGCTTTCACCACTTCCTTCGTCGATCTCTCGTCCTGCGCAAAAAGCCTGCTCGTCCTTATATTGGGACAGGAGATGTTTATCTCGACGGCCGCGGCGGCCTTTACCTTATCCAGCTTAGCGGCAAGCTCTCCGTATTCCTCTATCTTCTCTGCGGCGATGCTTACTATAACAGGAATGCCGTATTTTTTCAAGGGCGGCAGCTTTTCCTCGATGAATCTGTCCGCCCCCGGGTTTTCGAGCCCGATAGCGTTTAGCATACCCGACGCAGTCTCCGCCACCCGCGGCGGTTTGTTGCCGACGCGCGCATGAAGGGTTATCGTCTTAGTCACGATAGCGCCCAGGCTGCCTATATGCGTAAGGCCGTCGAATTCTGCGCCGTATCCGAACGTTCCCGACGCCACCGTTACCGGGTTCTTCAGTTTAATTCCGCCTATCTTCACCGCCAGTTTCGGTCTCATAATTTGCCGCCCGGGGACACTCACCGAAGGTGAGTGTCCCCACCCGCATCAAGCCAGTATTTCGCAGAAGTTGAACACCGGTCCGTCCTTACAGACGCGCTTATATCCGGATTGCGTCTCGATGGCGCAGCCCAGGCACGCGCCGAGCCCGCACGCCATACGCTCTTCGAGCGAGGCCTGCGATTCTATGCTGCACCCTTCCACCAGCCTGCATAGCGCCCTTATCATATTTATCGGGCCTGCCGAATAGACACAAACATCCTTCCGTCTATATTTCCCGGAACGCGCTATGCCGCTTGCGAGTTCTGTCGCCAGGCCGCGCTTCCCCCTGCTTCCGTCTTCAGTCGCTATATGTACGTCTCCGCCGAGCCTTCTAAAATCCTCTTCGCAAAGTATGTGGCCCTCCGATCTCGCGCCTAAGACGACTATAAATTTTCCCTTACCTTTGATATCTTTAGAAAGGCGCTCCGCCAACCCTAAAAGCGGCGCCACGCCCATGCCGCCGGCGACGAGCAATTTTACGGACCGGCTGCCTTTAAACAACTTAAAACCGTTCCCGAGCGGCCCTATGATATCGACCGGATCGCCTGTCTTTTTCCGCGATAAAATAACGGTGCCTCTCCCGACGGCATTATAGAGTATTTCCACGCTGCCTCTGCCGATCCTGTGGATGCTTATGGGCCTTCTCAATAGCGGATCGTCGCCGCCGCCGCAGCGGATATGTAAAAACTGGCCGGGCGCCGCCGCCTTTGCGATAGAGGGGGCTTCGATCTTCATCCTGAAGCACCCCTTCTTCAATTCTCTCTGTGATACCACTTTCCCTATTATATGTTTAGCCATCTCGACATCTCTCTTTAAAAGAATGTCAGTTGTCTCTCCTGCTTCGTGTCTTCTTTGTCGAATATCTCTATCTTGCCGTAAACGCCGTCGTATCCGGGCAATATCTTCACATTACCGTTTCTGACGTTGATGATGCCTTTGGCTATTTTCGGCGGACACTTCTCAAGCAGCTCTTCCTTCGTCTTGAAAAGGAGTATGTCGAATTCGCTGCCGAGTTTCTGAAGAAGAGAATTGTATTCCCTCCCGGCGCCGACCGATTCCCTGCCGATCCCCATCGAGTCAGCCACTATTTCGATCAGCGGGACGAGGTTTTTGTACCCGGGGGCGGTATTTAACACAAAACCCTCCGGCCTGTCCGCGAGCTTCTCCACTCTGTTCATGACTCCGACCGTAAGCTTCCTGCCGCAATTCGGGCATCTGTAATTCACGTTGGCCGATTCCTTCGGTGAAAGCCGGGCCTCGCATTTTCTATGCCCATCCCAATGGTATTTCCCCTCCTGCGGGAAAAACTCCACGGTATACATAAACCTGTCCTTGTCCTTTTTCTCAAGGACCTCCTTCAGTTCCCTGTAGCCGACCCTTTTATCAAAGACGTTGGCCTCCCTGCCTATCCTGGACGGCGAGTGCGCGTCGGAATTCGACACAAGCGCATACTTATCCAGCGCCGACAGCCGCCAGTTCATGGCCGGGTCAGAGCTCAACCCGGTCTCAAGCGCCGTTATGCTTTTAGCCTCACCCTCAAAGCATTCCTCAATAGTATCAAAGCCGGAATTGGAGCCGAAGAGACCGAAATGCGGCGTCCAGATATGCGCCGGGATGATCATGATATCGCCGCTGATCTTCTTTAAAGCCTTCGCCATCTTATCGCACTCGAGGCTCAGTATGGGTCTTCCGTCGGATTCAAGCGTGCCGTATTCGGAAAGCATCCTGTCGACTTCCGTGACGACGGAGAAAGACGGGGCGATCACGACATTATGGACCTTGCGGACTTTCCCGTTCTTAAAATATATGTTCGAGACCTCCGCCGTAAGGATGTAATCGATACCGCCGTGCGTATATATGCCGTATTCCTTTTCTACAAGCCTCTCCTTAAGCTCTTTCAGCCACGCCGGGTGAGTGAAATCGCTTGTGCCGAGCAGGCCGATCCCCTTAATCCCGGCCCATTTACTCAGATGCTCTATATCCATGTCCTTGCTTGTGGCCCGCGAATATTTGGAATGTATATGTAGATCGCATATATAAGGCATGTGATCCTCGGTGAAAAAAGGGGACAGGCTACTTTTTTGTAGCAACAGACAGGCCGCAAAAAAGTAGCCTGTCCCCTTTTTTCAACATAAATTCAGCTTATCCACAAAGTCCCTCACCATAGCCCAGTGCGTCCCCTGCCAGTATACTCTATCGCAGATAGGGCACTGCATAAAAGCATTTTGAGTCTCGTAAACGTAAGGCGGCACCTTGTTCTTTATCGCGGTCTTCTCCGCCTTTTTAAGCGCTATGTTGCAGATGACGCACATCGTGAAGAATCTGCCTCTGTCCGGCGTCATACCCAGCTCTTCCGCCACTTGTCTTACCTGGTCTTCCACGAAATCGCTTTTTATATGGACCATCCTGATACCGCTATAGACGCTCATCCTGGAGTTTCTCGTCAGAATGATGCGCTCCTCCCGCAGGCTTTTTATTATGAGCTCCCTTCTCTCCGCTTCGGGGAAATATGAGGCGTCATATCCCATGATCCTCAGCCATTTGCACAACCTCCCCAGCTCTTTGGTGGCTATGAATTTCATCACGCGCCTGCTACGATACCAGCCGCCCTTCCACGATGGTATATTTCACCCGGCCTTTGAACTTCCATCCGATAAAGGGGGAGTTTTTACTCTTTGATCTTATATCCTCCCTTTTATACACCCATTCCTCATCGGGGTCTATTATCGTGATGTCGGCGTCCCGGCCCTCGCTCAATGTACCTTTATTCAAGCCGAGTATGTGGGCGGGATGATTGGACATCATCTCCGCCATATCGTTCCATGTGATGATGTTTTTCGCGACTATTTCGGTGGACAGCACCGCCACCGCCGTCTCAAAGCCTATTATGCCGAAAGGGGCGTAGTTGAACTCGACGTCCTTCTCGCTTTCTATGTGAGGCGCGTGATCGGTGGAGATGACATCGATCGTCCCGTCCTTCAGCCCCGCCCGAAGCGCCTCCATATCTTCTTTTGTGCGAAGCGGCGGGTTCATCTTGAAATTCGTATCAAAACTCCTTACCTTCTCGTCGGTAAGCACCAGGTAATGCGGGCAAGTCTCGCAGGTCACCCTTATCCCTTTTGCCTTCGCCGCCCTTATGAGCTCCAGCGATTCCTTACAGCTTACATGCGCTATGTGGATCCTCGCTCCCGTGAACCCCGCCAGCTGAAGGTCCCTCGCTACGATCGCGCTCTCCGACACCGCGGGGATGCCTTTAAGCCCTAACTCCGTCGATATATAACCTTCGTGCATCACGCCGTCGGCGGTCAGGTCTTTGTCCTCGCAGTGGGCTATGACCGGCATATCGAGCATATGAGCGTATTCGAGCGCCCGGCGCATCAGCGAGGCGTCATACACGGAATGTCCGTCATCCGATATAGCCACGCAGCCGGCGTTTTTGAGTTCACTCATTTCGGCGAGTTCCGCACCCGCCCTGTTTTTTGTTATCGCGCCTATGGGATAGAGATTGGCTTTTTTCGCCGCCCTGGCCCTCTCCAAGATAAAATCCGCCACTTCCTGATTGTGGCAGCACGGCTCCGTATTCGGCATCGCGCATACACCGGTAAAGCCGCCGGCCGAAGCGGCGTCGAGGCCGGTCGCTATAGTCTCGGCATCCTCCCTGCCGGGCTCCCTGAGATGCGCGTGCATATCGATGAGGCCCGGCAGCACTATCTTACCGCTTGCGTCGATGGTCTTATCCGCCTGGGCCTTTATCTTTTTGGCGACCTTTTTAATCCTGGCGTCCTCGATAAGTATGTCCAGGTTCCCTTCTATCCGATTGGCCGGATCGTAAACGTATCCGTTTTTGATCAATATCTCCATATATACTCCTTATACCTTGCCTCCCGTTACCAGGAAAAGGACCGCCATCCTTACGGCTATCCCGTTGGCCACCTGCTCTAAGATCACGGAATACGGACCG
>CAZYBX010000078.1:0-6950 GCA_964645565.1 uncultured Planctomycetia bacterium
GTTGATAAACGCGCACAGGAAGCCTGACGCGATGCCCGGAATCTCCGATATCCGATCGAAGTCCAGCTTCAACGCTTCCAATCGCGCATCGTCGGATATGTCTTCTTCCAGATTAAAAACAGTCCTATAGCCTGCGAGAGACTTGGCAAGATCGGAAAGCCCGGTCATGTCGTCTTCCCAGTCACTTATGGCGTTCAATAATTCCGCCTTATCCCCGCCTTTCAGGAAGTAGAAGAAAAGCCCGAGAGTGGAGAGCATGGTAAATCTGCCTCCGTGCTCCGGATGGTCAATACTCAAATATCCCTCTTCGATTATGCGTTCGCGCAGGTCACCCAGCTGTGGATCCGTTATAAACAGGAAATGCTCCTTGATGTCGTCCTCCGGGACACCTTTATCTCTAAGCGCTTCAGCCAATGTGTCTATCATGGCGGAGGCATTGACATCCACCTCGGTGGTAACACCTGATTTAGTGATCTCGACAACGGCGATCTCATCGGGATTACTGCGCAGGTCGTCTTCTATAAGTTTTAACCGGGCTTCGTCGTAATCAGTGATAGAGATTACATCGGGGCCCTCTGACAGATTAAGAGTCCGCAACAGAAAATCGCCGCACACCGAGCCTCCGAGAGCCGCTACATATACCTTCTTGAACCTCTTAAAGCGCTCCGCCATGCTCTCCGACGGCCCTATGGCCTCGCGGGTTTCGGCCGGGTCAAGGTGGATCAGCTTGCTGCCGCTCTGGTAGTTCTGCAGGATCTGCTCCAGCCCGCTCTTCTGCCCCACAAGCTTGCCCATCTCCTTTATCAGAAACTCAAAGAGCGTCCTGTCCCCTCTGTCAAGCGCATCTTGTATTACGCTTCCGATGACTCCGCTCAATCTATTGTCCGCCTCGAAGGTCAGGATATTCTGGTCTATCTCAAGGGTGCCGTCAGCTATGACATCAGCGGAGCCGACTTCCGTTATCTTAGAGTCAATAGCCGCTTGCAGCGAGACGGCGTGGTCCTGCGTCGGATCGTTACCGGCTAACATCCCGGTCATGAGAGCTCCTATCCTTCCAAAATGGATCATGCGGCCTAAGTCGGCTACTTCCCCGGCCTCGAACGTGACGTCGATTATGGGCCTGTCCGCCTGCTGGGCAGCCAGTTTCTGGGCTTCCCGGTCCAGCCATAACATATAATCGGGATGCAGCCCCTCATATTGGGAATTAGCGTCTCCGTGGACCACCACGCCTTCGCCCTCAATCCCGCCTAAAGCGGTAAGGAAGGTAAGCGCTATAAATCCTTTGTCCTCTTCTTCGCCTATCTCGGGAGTATATTCGAATCCCTTAGACTGGTTCTGGCCCTGGCCGGTGGCATGGCGGTGATCGGACGCCCATTCACCGCTGAACCACAGAGGTAGATCGGAATTCCCCACTTCCGCGTTAAACTGCTGTGCCAGCCATATGCTGTAATTTTTAAACATTTTTGAGAACATGGTAAACACGGACATGTTCTGTCCCGTCATGGCAAAGCGTATCTGCGTCGCCGCGAATTTATAGGCGGCGTAAAGTGCCGCCTCGTCCGCCGCCATACCGGTCCATTCATTGTATGCTGCCTTGGCTCCGCTGTAAATATTGCCGATGTTCGACTTATCCACTAAACCCGCGACCAGAAGGCTCATCTTGTCGGCCGTCAGGTCTTCTACACCGCGGTCTATACCCACGCCGCCGTAATGACTTATAAGGCCCTGGTACAGGTCCGTTTCAGAACCGGTGTCCTGCGCCGTGCCCAGGCTTACCAGGCGGATATTTTCCCCCGAAGCAAATAGGTCCTGAGCGATCAATCTGTCGATCGCGACCGGGTCATTGCTGTCGATAAAGTGGACCTGAGGCCGGCCGTTGAGCTTTAACTGCTCGTTCCAGTCGCTTGTCTTCGTCAGTACCTGTAAAAATGTATTAGCCAATGTATCGGACTTGTCGGTAACAAATACCACGTGGTCATATTGCTTTACTTCCACCCATTCATATACGATATCCTCAAGCGCTTTAACCTCGGCAGTGGAAATCGCGCCCATCAACCCGGCCTGCCCGCTTTCCACAGCGCTCATTACATCCTGGTGCAATCCTTCAAGCCTGGCCTCGACTTCTTCCTGGACCCTTTTTTGCTCCTCGTTTAAAGACTCGTCAAACTGAACAAAAGTATCATAAGTGCTTATTTTTATTCCGCCTTCCTGGGAGAATTTATCGAAATTGGCGGGGATCCTTGTATCGCAGTCTACGCCTCTTTCCTGGATGAAATCGGCCAATGCCTTGAAGAAAAGCCTGACTTCGGCTATATTGTTAAGCGGATTAGCTGATGTGCCCCTGTTCATATAGATATCTTTTGCCAGGGCCGCCAGGTCGCTTATTATCTCCGCTTCATCGTTATATTTAGCATCCACCGCGATCAGCGCCGCCTTCAGGGTATCTATATACGCTTCGTCTTCGGATCTCTTGATCCCGATGAAGGCTTCGGGTAAGGCCTGTGATAATGCGACATTCGCATCACTTATGCCTTCGCGTAAGATTATGATCTGGCCTGCTACTGCGTAGTCTTTAGCTGCATGGGCGCCGTCCATAAAGTTATTAAAAAAGCCGTCGCCCGCGGTATAGTAGCGGTATCTATCGAATGTGCTTGTATCTATAGCTGCGAGAGCTTCTTCGGCAACGGTGGATTTATTCGACGCAATCATGTCTATAAGGGATTGAACGTCGGCAGTCTTGCGCAGGACCAGGACTATTTTGTTGTCGGCTGTGTAATCTATACCGACATATTGATTGCCGAATGGAAGGTAGGCGAAAGAGTAAGGATTAATCCACTTATCGCGCTCTTCAACAAAAGTGGCGTTGAATTTGCTCGCTTTTATATAGTCGATTATAAGTGACGCTACCGTATAACGCTGCGCTTCCATCAAAGTAATGACTAAAACGCCGTCGTCTGTAAGGGCATCGTATATTTTATCGAGGGAATAATTTTCAAATAAGGAGGCGTTCGGTTTTTTCACGGAAATAAGCTGATACTCGCCTTCCTTGCCGGCGACGTAGTTGATAAGATTTCCTTCGGTCGCGCCGGTTGTTATCGTTATATCGTTACTTAATCCGAACGGCATAATATTATGAGATTCTGCGATGGCCGCTGCCATCGTATCATAATCTATCCCCTCCAGCTTGACTCCGGCATCGGAAAGATTATCCAGCGCTTTCTTAAGGCCTGTCGCGTAGGACATATATCCGCAGCCAACATCGAGTGCCATAAGGATCTGGCTTCTATCGAATGATATGCCGGCCTTCCCGAACATGTATTCCAGCGTCTTATATACCGCGTAATCGATGGCGAACTTGTTCAGAAGCGCCTGGGCGCGTTTCTGCGCCGTGTCAAAATCGGAATAAGGGACGATAATGGTATTGTAGTAATTCTCATACTTTGCCATCAATTGCGTTATAAGGGACTTTTCCTCATCACTTAAGTGGACGGGATTAAACCAATCAGGAAGCTTGGTAGTGGTCAAAATTGCCTCTATCTCGGCCTTTAGCTCCGCATTTCCCGCTATCCACGCTGCCGCCGTATAGGGAGCGGTATCGCTCATTGTGCTTACACCTTGATCCGCAGTATCGCCATTGATGATGGCGTCGAGTATGGCATCTACCGCCTGCTGGGCCTGGGCCTTCACGGCGTCGGCATTGGCCGGATTCGCGAGAGCCGCCTTCCTTAATACATGGTAGAGTATCATCTCTTTGTCAGGATGAGGGATCGCGATGACCTCTGTGCCGTCCACAAGCACGATGCGGGCCGCGCTGCGGCCTTTTCCGAGCACGATCTTCTCGGTCTTTTCCTTATCTATGGCGATGCCGTTTATCTCTGTCAAGCCCACGCCCAGTTTCGCGCGGCCGTAGAGCGCTTCAATCTCTATAAGCGCGTCCTCGACCTCCACGCTCCTGTAGTCATGCACATATACGGCATCATCGGTCACTTGGTATTCGTTCTTTATGATCCTGTAG
Source organism: uncultured Planctomycetia bacterium (assembly GCA_964645565.1). Classification (GTDB taxonomy): domain Bacteria; phylum Omnitrophota; class Gorgyraeia; order JAHIPI01; family JAHIPI01; genus BS750m-G14. The sequence continues at coordinate 4,016 of CAZYBX010000078.1, forward strand.
GTAAGCCGCGATACGTATTCACGGCGGACCGCTTCATCAATCGACTGAAGGCCAGCGTAATAATCATCCAATAAGATCAACTCTAAATTCCTGCCGAACTCGATGAGCATCGGCTCGAATTCCTGCCAGAAGCCCGGACAGCCGTCCCCCGCGTCTTTGACCATTAAGGCTTCAGAAAATCCGCTAATAAACCCTGCGTATTCATCCTCCATGCCCAGCACCTTTATATCAATAACGGCGGCGGCCATCTTATAATACCACTCCGGATTTTCATTCAAGATCAAGCTACCAAATATCAAGGCCTCATCATGGGAAGACTTGAAAAATTCGCTGAACTGCGCAGCCTCTACTGTTACATCACGGCTGATAATACCCTGAAATGATTGGGCCACAATTTCTGTAAGAATCTTTGTCAACACCTCTTTCTTGGCTCCCGGACACTCTGAGGAGTCAAAACGCATGTTAGCAAAATACGCGTGTCCTGCGACTCCGTCCTTAAGCGCAGCTAAGAATGCGCCCGTATCTCTAAGTATGGGGCTGTAATAAGACAGGTGATGTCCTATTTCATGGATAAAGCCGTCCTTCCCCATCAGTTGAAAATCGCCCGGCGCGTTTAATACATCGGCACCGACATATATCATGCTGCATAATCCTAATACATCAAAATCCTCTTCGGTGAGGCCATAGGCATCGGCATAAATAGGATATTCGGCAAACTCGTCAAGTGTAATGGTCTGCATACCAAGGCCTCTGCCGGCAAATATGATCTTATTGTAGATATTATAAGAATTACCTTCGGATCCCAACCCACTTTCGCCTAAAATGCCATAAACATCGTTCAGTGTATTGTGCGCCTCTATGGCTATCAATAACGAGTTACGCAGCATAGTCACATAATCTGCTTGGCTTATCTCGGACCCGGATTGCAGTATATTATTGATCATATTATCAGTAATAATAATGACCGCTCCGACAGGGCCGAGGACTTCGTCGTTCCAATCCTGGAAGAGCTTTTTGATACCTTCTCTTGAGTCTGTAGAATGCCTTGCCAAAAACTCCTCCACCTCGTCCATGCCGCTGGACTGGGCCAGGGTGTCGTAGGCGGCGGGCGAGAATCCGCTTTCTTCCATCCTAAGATAGAGGTTGGCGAGGTATTGTTTTACGCCAAGTATGTTCAGGAAGTCATTCTGCGCGGGATAGCGCGGTGAGGTGAGGATGCCCTGCTCGTCATCCCAGCTGTTTTCCAGGTCGATGACAAGGTCTGCCAGAGCTTCTGTGATTATAGTCCGGACAGGCGTCGTCGCGTCCAGCCCATGCGATGAAAGGGTATTGGCAGCCACCTCAGTCCATAACTCCTTATTGTTGGAGATGGCTGCCTCAAGCCCCTCGATGAAATCGGGATCTTCTTTTAAGTCTGTCAGATAAGACGAATGCGCCATTTCGTGGAGCAGGGTCTCGCCGTATTTCTCGGCGTCAAGGAGGACGACGCTTCCGGCGTCCGTGATATAGATGACATAAGTATTAGAACCTACGGTTACTGTGTCTAATCCCGGCTCGACACCCTGGAACACCTGGCCATCGATCGTAAGCGCCGCGCCGTCCATGCTCGCCGTGTGGCCGGCTGTCACATCAAGCTCTGTATGCTGGCCGTTTATGATGACTATGCCTCCGGGGAGATGGATGCCTCTCGCGTTACGGTTTTTTCCGCCTTCGAATTTACTGAAGAACACCTGATCCGCCACAAAGAATGTATACTCGGGGAAGTCTGTTATCTCTATGCTATTTAAAGCTTTCTCTGCCGCCTGTATGCGCGCCATCGAATTATCTGTGGCGCCGTTTTCGTCCTGTATGATCTGCGCCAGTTCCTCCACGATCCCGTCTATCACTTTGGGTACTGAGACTGAATCGATATCTTTCTCCTCGCCCGCCGCCTCGAGCGCGTTATCTATGGTATCCTCTATCGCAATCGCCTCCTGCTCCTCTTCGAACGATAGCTCGCCTGTCACGGATTCATGCACAAATACTACTTTGTCGACATCCAGCCCTATAATAGCGTCCCTGACCGCGTTTACATAAGCGGCATCGGAAAGAAGCGACCCGTCGAAGCCGTCCTTTATAATAAGGAGGGCTTCCCGGGGATGTTCCGCTGTAACCACCAGCGCGGCCCCGCCTTCAAAAAAGCTTTCGTTATATATGAGCGCAATGTCGGATAACTCCGGCCCGAAATAGACGCACTTTCTCACTTCGTCTATGTCGCTCCCGGCGTTCCCCGCTATCGTATTCAGGATGCGCTTCTTAAGAGCGCTCAGGTGCTCCGGCGCGGCCAGGCCCTCGAGGAGCGCGATGTACCCCTCAAAGAGCTGGGGCTGATAATACGCGCAGGTCTCTTTTATGATCGCGTCCAGCTCAGCGTCGAGCTTGATCCCGACAAGCGCGGTCTCCTTCGCGGCCTCATAGAGGAGGTCCTCGCCCTTGTAGAGCCTGTGGTAGCGGTCCTCCACCATCCAGAGGCCTTCGCCCGTCCCGAACCTCAGCGTAATATCTATAAGCGCGTTAAGACGCTCCTCGAAGCCGGCGGACGAATGTTCCGCTCGCCACGCGCCGTACTCCGCGACAATGCGCGCCTTGAGCCCGGGGTTCGGGCCGCTTGCCTCAGGCGCCTCAGGCTCAGGCCGCATGGACGGCACCATCATAAGAATAAGCGACGCGAGTTCCGGATTGCTGCCTGCGATTTCCTCCGCTATCTGCCGCAAAATCGCCTCTATCGAGCCGGTATCATAAAGCGACGACTGAGCCCTGCCGATCCCCCCTATGATCTGCTTTATCAGCGTCATAGTATCGCTGTCTATCTCTTCCGCCTTTACCGCGCCGTCGACTTCAAAAGGATTGCCCAGCACATCCCAGTTGACAGACGCCGCGTGAAGGTGAGGATAAT